>JAKJFV010000036.1:0-345 GCA_022704725.1 Spirochaetota bacterium | reverse complement strand
AAGAACAACGCCGTGACCGCCTCTTCGTATAAGCATTTCCAAGGCCTCTTCGCCCTGTGTTTGAATCTCATGAATAAAATTTTCCTGTTCCTGCCAGGCGGCTTCTGCAGCTGCTTTAACTTCATCAAATGAAAGATTAAAACGGTCTCCCAATTCCTCAAAAAGGCGCTCTGCAAGTCTATCTTTGTGATCTATGGGCAGGAAGGGATTTAGAAATACTATGGAATCATCCTGCCGAAGCGAATCAATATTGTTCCGCAGTACTTCCGGGTAGCTCGTAACGATGGGGCAGTTATAGTGATTGCCTGCTCCTTCATCTTCCTTGCGCTCATAAGGGGCACAGGG
>JAKJFV010000369.1 GCA_022704725.1 Spirochaetota bacterium | reverse complement strand
CTCTGTCGAGAGTGAAGAACAGATTTCTACAATTGCTGCTCAGGTGCAGAAGTCGGGGGCACGGTTCTTACGAGGCGGTGCTTTTAAACCCCGTACATCGCCATATGCTTTTCAGGGTATGGGATGCGAAGGAATAGATTTACTCCTTGCTGCAAAAAAACAGACAGGTCTTCCTATAGTTACCGAGCTCATGGCAATTAATCAGCTTGAAGTATTTGAGAATGTCGACATCATTCAAATTGGCGCGCGCAACATGCAGAACTTTAATCTTCTAAAAGAATTAGGAAGAAGCGATAAACCGATTCTATTAAAAAGAGGTCTTGCTTCAACAGTTAAGGAACTTTTGATGTCTGCTGAATATATTATGGCAGGGGGCAATGAAAACATCATTCTTTGCGAACGCGGCATACGCAGTTTTGACAACTTTACCCGGAACGTGCTTGATCTTGCGGCAATCCCCTACTTAAAAAAGGTTACACACCTTCCAGTTATAGTAGATCCCAGCCACTCTACAGGGGTAGCATGGATGGTAGATTCTATGTCAAAGGCGGCTCTTGCTGCAGGGGCAGACGGTATAATAGTTGAAGTTCACAACAATCCTGAACAGGCTTTGTGCGACGGCGAGCAGTCTATAACTCCTGCACAGTTTGATGCTCTTATGAACAAACTTACACAATATGCTAAAATTGAGGGAAGAATTATATGACAATAGGCTTTATAGGGCTTGGACTCATGGGCGGCTCGTTTGCAAAAGCAATCCGTTCAGTACATCCGGGCACTGTATTAACAGCGTGCGATAAAAACCCTTCTGTTCTTGAAGACGCTGTATTAGACGGAACTATTAATACAGCGTACTCTCCTTCTCAGGTTAAAGATATGCTTGCCCTGTGCGATCTTGTTTTTGTATGTCTTTACCCTGCAGCCGTTGCGCCCTTCATTCTTGAACATCAAAATGAGTTTAAAAGAGGTGCGGTGATAACTGATATTGCCGGTGTTAAAGTAAAACTTATGCAGGACTTACAATCCTTTTCCCGCTCCGATGTTGATATTATACTTGGACACCCCATGGCAGGAAGCGAGCGGGAAGGATACACCCATGCAAGGGCAGATATTTTCAAAGGAAGAAACTATATTTTTATTCCGCTTTCGTCATCAAAACCGGAAAGTCTTCAAATGCTCAAAAATCTTGCTTCCGATATCGGCTTTACTCGTATTATTGAGACAACAGCAGAAATTCACGATCATAAAATTGCATTTACTTCTCAGCTTTGCCATGTGATTGCTTCTGCTCTTGTCGAAAGCGCAGAGGACACAGAAATAACGGCATTCGGCGGCGGAAGCTTTGAAGATCTTACCAGAATTGCCATGATTAATGCGCCGCTTTGGACTGAGCTTTTTATAGAAAACAAGGAAGACTTGCTGCACCATATAGAGGTTTTTGAAAAGTCGCTGAAACATTTTAAGACAAGTATTGAGAACAATTCCAGCGGAGAACTCAAACAGAGCCTCGAAAAAGTTAGAACCCGGCGTATAGCAATGGCCCGCTTAAAGTAAAACCTGAGCGGTCTTGACAGTCTTAAATTAGGCGAATACTATGTACCTATGTTTGATACAACTATACTAGATAAAGCAATACGGCGTATACCGGATTTTCCAAAGCCCGGTATACTGTTCTACGACATCACCGGAATACTTGTTAACCCGGAAGCATTCAGCCTTTGTATACAAAAAATGGTTGATATTTACAAAGATGCACAAATAGATGCAGTTGCAGGAATAGAATCACGCGGTTTTATTTTTGCAGCCCCCTTCGCCCAGCAGATGGGAATACCCCTTGTTCTTATACGAAAAAAGGGAAAACTTCCCGGAGAAACCTATTCATCCAAGTACTCGCTTGAATATGGAACGGCAGAGGTCGAAGCCCATAAGGCTGATATTAAAAAAGGGCAGAGAATCCTTGTAATAGATGATTTAATTGCAACAGGCGGAACCCTAAAAGCTGCAAAAAATATTATTGAACAGGGGGGAGCAGAAGTTGCA
>JAKJFV010000368.1 GCA_022704725.1 Spirochaetota bacterium | reverse complement strand
CGGTGCGAGAGATACAATTTTCATGTAATCCATATCGCGAAGCTCACGAGCCACAGGGCCGAAAACACGTTTGCCTTTCGGATTTTTATTAGCATCAATAATAACGCATGCGTTATCATCAAAACGAATATAGGTTCCGTCAGATCTGCGGTATTCTTTCGAAATACGTACAATAACAGCTTTCTCTATAGCCCCTTTCTTAATAGTAGATGTAGGAATGGCATCCTTTACAGCTACAACAATAATGTCGCCAATACTGGCATATCTGCGGTGTGAACCGCCGATAACTTTTATACATTGAACGGTTTTTGCTCCTGAGTTATCAGCAACGTTCAAATATGTCTGCATCTGAATCATAGCATCCTCCTCTTATTTTGCCCGTTCAATGATTTCTGCAAGTCTCCAGCATTTGTTTTTGCTCAGAGGTCTGCATTCCACGATTTTTACTCTGTCACCAATATGGGCATCGTTAAGTTCATCGTGAGCCTTGTATTTTTTGACACTCGTAACATACTTTTTATAAAGTCTATGCAGTTTTTTTGTTGTGATGGCAACAACGATGGTTTTATCCATCTTGTCGCTGGTAACCAAGCCAACAAAAGAACGCTTAGTGCCTTTAATCTGAACTGCTTGTTCTTCCACGGGTCAACTCCTACTTATCCAAACCGGCAATTTCTTTTTGCCGTATAAGCGTATTCATGGTAGCAATTTCGCGGCGCATGGTACGCTTTTGCAATGGATTGTCTACATGCCCGATTACCATTTGGAATCGGAGATCCATATACTTCTTTTTTAGCTCATTCCGCTTGACAACCAGTTCGGAATAAGACATTTCTTTTTCTTTTTTTGCCATAACTTACTCCTTACAATACGTCGTTGCGGTATGCAATCTTTGTCTTAAACGGTAATTTGCTACCGGCCAAAGTAACTGCACTTTCAGCTAACTCTTTTTCAACACCGCCAATTTCAAACAAAATTTGACCGGGTTTAATAACAGCTACCCAATGATCGGGTGCTCCCTTACCCTTACCCTGTCTTGTTTCAGCCGGCTTTTTTGAATAAGGCTTATCCGGAAATATTCTTATCCATACCTGCCCTTTACGGTTAATTTTGCGGTTTAAAGCAACACGAGCCGCTTCAATCTGCTGGGCTGTAAGCCAAAACGGTTCCAAAGCAACCAATGCTATATCACCAAAATCAACATTACATCCGCGTGTCGCATTGCCGTTAATTCTTCCGCGTTGCACTTTTCTGTGCATTACTCTTTTAGGACTAAGTGCCATTGACTAACTCCTTGGAGATTTTGCACTGCGGCTTACACGTGCAGGTTTTTCGGATTTTTCAGAACCCTCTGCACGATCTGTACGTTCTCGTCTCTTTTTAAGGAGCTGTCCAGCATCTTCATTTTGATCGTGACCGTACATCATTCCATTATAAACCCATACCTTAACACCGATTTTTCCGAATGTGGTATGAGCTTCAGCAAAACCATAATCGATGTCTGCACGAAGTGTATGAAGAGGAACTCGTCCTTCTTTATGCTCTTCGGTACGAGACATATCTGCACCGCCCAAGCGGCCGCTTATACGAATTTTTATACCTTGAGAACCGGCTTTCATTGCGTTGCTTGAAGCCTGTTTAAGGGCTTTTCGGAACGAACTGCGAGCAACAAGTTGTCTGGCAACATTTTGTGCAATTAAAGTAGCATGTACTTCGGCTCTTTTTATTTCTTTAATTTTAATCTGAACCTTTTTAGTAATATGCTTTTGGATCTCAACACCTATTTTTTCTATATTGGCACCTTTAACACCAATAATAACTCCCGGACGAGCTGTGTGTATTACGATAGTAACACGTTGAGGATGTCGAATGATTTCAATCTCTGCAATATCGGCATTTTTACATTCCGGCAGATCTTGGATCATTTTCCTGATTTTTAAATCCTCATGCAACAACCCTGCATATTCACGAGGATCTGCATACCAGCGAGACTGCCATGTTTTGTTTACACCAAGGCGTAAACCGATAGGATTAACTTTCTGACC
>JAKJFV010000367.1 GCA_022704725.1 Spirochaetota bacterium | reverse complement strand
TATGGAGGTGCTGGCTTGTCAAAAACCGATTATTTTTTCGACTTACATCCACGGTCAGGAGCTTGGAAATGTCCGTTTTGTAGTTAATAATAAAGTAGGATGGTTTTTACGAAGTCCTAAACGTATTTACGAAAAAATTAAAAAGCTGTTCAATGATGATGATTACTACAAAGAGATCTGCACTAATTTGCAGAAGCTTTCTATACAAAGCGGTAATGAAGAGTTAGCCCGTTATATTGTAGAAGAAAAACGTCCAACCTCTTAGCCTAAGCTGAACTGATAATCAATTTTTATGTATAGTGCTCTTCAACATATTTTTTAGCACTGAAAGTCTTAATCTCTCTTTTTTCAAATGCTTCCTGTAGTAATGCATCTGCGTTAAGCTGATCAAATAAGGAGGATGCATTTTCTATGCTTGCCTTAAGTACGGGGTGTTTCGGTGAAAATAAGACACAGCAGTCTTCATAGGGAAGAATCGATGTATCATACGTTCCAATGAATTTTGCAGTTTCAATTATTTCCTCTTTATCCAAGCCTATAAGCGGACGGATAAGAGGAAGTGTACAGGCATATTCTGTTACTGCCATGTTTTCTATTGTCTGGCTTGCCACCTGCCCTAAGCTTTCACCCGTGATTAGACATTGTGCGTGAATATGATGTGCGAGAATGCTTGCCGTTTTCATCATGCACATGCGCAATAGAAGTGTGGAAAAAGATTCCGTTGAAAAGTCATTAATTACCGGCACATCTTTTGTGAGCTTCCTTATTGCCATTTGAACTTCGGTAAAGGGAATTATGTTAATATGAGTTTCAATACCGTATGAACTGATAATTTGGGCTAAGTCTTCAACTTTTTTTTGTGCTTCGGACGATGTATAGGGGTAAGCATGAAAATAGATACATTCAACTTTCATACCACGCCTCATCATCCGGTAGCCTGCAACCGGGGAATCCAAGCCGCCTGAAAGTAAGAGCAATCCCTTGCCGCTTGTTCCGACTGGTAAGCCGCGGCAGCCTTTTTGGGCATCACTGTATACAAAGCAGCGTTCTCTCATTTCAATTCGAATGGTTAGATCGGGATTATGTACATCAACTGAAAGAATTTTCTGATCAAAGACATCTCCTGCTGCCTCGCAGCTTAACTCATATGAAGAAAGAGGAAATGATTTTTCTGCTCTGCGGGTTTCTATTTTGAAGGTTTTTGCTCCCTCTTGTTTAGCTTTTAGAGCTTCTATCATAACAGCTTCTTTAATTGATTCAACATTTTTCTCACAAACATGAGTTCGGGCCCAGCCGGTAATACCTATGAGATGAGATAATGTGAACTCCACAGCAGCGCATGATTCTTCGGGACAGTCAATATACATTCTGCCTGCGCGCAGCTGTACCCGCGCTTTTACCGATTCTAAATACACTCTGGTGTTATGAACAAGGCGGTTTTCAAATTCTTTAATATTGCCGCCCTTGAGGGTTAATTCGCCTAATCGTGCTAAATAAGTAACTTGAAACATGATGGTGAGTATAGAATAAAACAGAAAAATAGTACAGAAGTAAAGACTATGAGGAAAAAATAGAATTAATTATCAGTTTAATATGACAGAAAATGTAAAGCTGTAATTGTAATGCTTGCTTTCTGCATAAAACCATGCTAGTCTTTAAATGAAGAGATTTATATAAAAGTATAAAATGACTGACAGGAGTTCTTATGAAACAGTATACGGTTGATACCACCTTGCCAAAAAACCTGCCCTTATTAATGAAATCCAGAGCGGAACAGTACCCGGATACTGTTCTTCAGGCATCTAAAAATTCCAAGGGCGAATTTGAATATTTTACGTATAAAAAAGTCTATGAAGATGTTCTTATTACAGCTCTGGCGCTCCAGGAAATGGGAATAAAGAAGGAAGACAGGGTTGGTTTAATATCAGATAACAGAAGAGAATGGCTGATTACCGACTTGGCCTTGTTATCGTTAGGTGCATGCGATGTACCGCGCGGATGTGATTCTATGGGCAGTGAAATCCGCTTTATTTTATCGTTTGCTGAATG
>JAKJFV010000366.1 GCA_022704725.1 Spirochaetota bacterium | reverse complement strand
TACAGATGAGTCTTTGCCTCCGCAGGTCCGCATGTCTGTATTTATTGAAGCCTTATCTGATTCCAGAAGAATAAAAGATATCTCGTTGTATTTAAAGGATGCTGATTATCTTTGGACTATTCAAAATCCTTTAGTAATTAAAGATACAGATAAACAATATTTTGGTCATCATGATATTGTTTTTCCTCCGAATACAGAAATTCTGGAAGGGCGGTATGAAGCCCGGTTTAATGATCTTGCAATGAGAGAAGCCTCTGCTTTTTTTAGGATCGAAAAAATTCCTTCACTAAAAGAATTAAAAACCAGTTCATTAAATGTTTCTGGTTTCCGCAGTAAAAAATTCGCTGCAGAGTGTTCTGTTGAACAAATTACCGTGTACGATATTTTAGCAAATGTTCTGTATACAGGAAAAAGAACAATTGAAATTGACACTGATGAAAAACTTCTTGGTATGTTTCCTTCTGCAGTATCGTACAGGCTGTTTTATAAAAATCAGGACAATACGACTGTCATCATTCTTCCCGAGGTTCAGCTCTCAGAGCCGCAGGACGATGCTTTAGAAGAGGAATACGATGAGTGATTTATACAGACAGATAAAAACCTTTGTCCTTCGTGCCGGACGCATGACCGAAAGCCAGCAGCGTGATTATGAAAAACTGGGCGGCAGGTGGGTCATTCCCTATGTTCCGCAACACTTGAATTATATAGATGTTTTTGACGACTCAAAAGAAGTTGTTATAGAAATAGGCTTTGGAATGGGTAAGGCAACAGCAATCATTGCTCAGGATAATCCCGATAAAAGTTATCTTGGAATTGAAGTTCACAGACCCGGTGTCGGAAGGCTCTTAGGTGAAATTCATAAAAAAGGCCTACAAAACCTTTACATAATTGAGCATGATGCCGTTGAAGTTCTTCAGAATATGATTCCAGACGGTTCAGTAAGCGCTTTTCATATCTTTTTTCCGGATCCCTGGCCCAAGAAAAAACATCATAAAAGACGCTTTATTCAAAGACCAAGAACAAATTTGTTGTGCTCTAAATTGTCTCCCGGCGGTTATATTTATATGGCTACAGACTGGCAGCCTTATGCCGATTTTGCGCTCGAAGAATTGACAGCTACGGATGGTTTACATAATGTCTATGAAGGCTTCGCCCCTCGACAGTCATGGAGACCTGAAACGAGATTCGAAGAAAAAGGAATAAATGCCGATCGACAAATATTCGAACTTTTCTTTAAGAGGGATGTATGACAATTGAAGAACTTGCCCGGTTAATTCAAAGGTATCAGACTTCATATTATACCGGAGAAGCAGAAATATCGGATGCAGAGTTTGATGCGCTGTGGGATGAACTAAAGCAGAGGCAGAGTGATCACCCGCTTTTACAAAAAATAGGAAGCGATATTGATGAGTCTCAAAAGACTTCTGCCGGAACATTTAAAAAAGCAAAACATATAATTCCAATGGGAAGCCAGGAAAAGGCTGCAAATCCTGCTGAATTTGAACAGTGGGCTTCTAAAATGAGTTTTGATGAGTTTTTAGTAGAATATAAATTAGACGGTGCAAGTCTTGAGCTTCAATATGAAAACGGATCTTTTACACGGGCTGTAACAAGAGGCGATGGCGAGATCGGCGATGACATAACTAAAAATGTTCTTAAAATGAAGGGACTAGTACAAATTCTAAAAAATACGGCAGGGGAACCTTTAAAATTAACAGGCGGGGTGAGGGGTGAAGTAATTATGAGCCATGAGGTTCATAAAACTCACTTCAAAGACAAGGCTAACTGCCGTAATGCTGCAAACGGACTGATGAAACGAAAGGACGGGAAGGGAAGCGAGCATCTGGAAATTATTTGTTATGATGCCTTGTTCATGGAAAATGACAAGAGCAGACCCTTTAGCGATGAAGAAGAAAAACTATCCTGGCTTAGTGTATGCGGCTTTTCGACCGTTCCTGTTAAAATTTGCAGAGGCAGTTCCGAGGTAATAGACTACCGGGCCCATGTAATGGAAATAAGAGAATCTCTCCCCTATGATATTGACGGTCTTGTTATAAAAGGC
>JAKJFV010000365.1 GCA_022704725.1 Spirochaetota bacterium | reverse complement strand
CGGGATCTTTATAAAAGTCCTTGCCTACAACCTTTGAAGCTACAAGAGTGTCGCCCAGGTGTTCACAGATTGTTGCAAGTGAAACAATAATAAACGTTAAGATTGGAGCAAAGGCAAACTTTGGCGCTAACCAATAATATTTGCCAGCTTCATCGAGCTGAAGGAATGGAAGACCGAACCAGCGGGCATTTTCAACAATAGAAAAATCTATTAAATCATAGGCAGGGAAGAAGATGCCCATTATCAGTGTGAATAAATAACCGCCTACAAGTCCAATGAGAATTGCAATTGTGTTAAAAAAGCCTTTCAAGAAAATGCTCGAGAGAATAGCAATTGAAAGTGTTACTAAGGCAATCGACAAATACACCAGAGAGTACTGTCCGTTTGCATCATTCATTGCAGAGTTCATTGCAACAGGTGCCAGGTTAAGACCAATTACAATAATAACCGAGCCTATAACAACAGGAGGTAAAACCTTGTCGAGCCAGCCGGTGCCTGCAACCTTAACAATACCTGCTACAAGGGCATAAAAAAAACCGGCACATATCGCACCTCCCAAAGCATAGGCGGGGCCGTATGCCTGGGAAATACCGATTAAGGCCGGTATAAAAGCAAAAGATGAGCCTAAAAAGGCAGGCACCTTTGCACCTGTACATAAAATGTAGATCAGGGTTCCTGTTCCTGCTGTAAACAATGCAGTTGACGGGCTTAATCCTGTCAAAAGCGGAACAAGAACTGTTGCTCCGAACATTGCAAACACATGCTGAAAACTTAAGGGAATCCAGCGGCTTAACGGCGGTCTGTCATTCGGACCGAGAATCGAATTATCCTTCATTATTCCTCCATATACCAAATTGTCACATTTTAGCATAAATGAGTGGACTTTGGCAAATAAAAAAGGGAATATGTTGAAAGCATTTTTTAAATCACTGTGATTAACTCACAGGCGAATTTACATACTTTTCATTGACTGTCTCGAAAAAACCCCATACAATACAAAAGTCCATAATATCTATTTTTTGATGGAGGTTTTCATGGTTTTGAATAATGTCAACGTTCGGATGCGCCTTTTTGTGTCGTACATACTGCTCATACTCCTTACTCTTACATCGGGCTTATTAGGAATTAAAGGAATGTGGGATCTTTATCATAACATGGAGTATCTCGGCTCAGACAGGATTCCCGACCTCATTCACCTTAATGAATTAAATTTTCAAAGAATGGTTATTAGGGCACAGACGCTTGAAGTTTTTGCAGCCCCGGAAAGTATTAATCCGTCTCAGGAAATAACGAGAATTCTTACCGCAAGAAACAATTCATGGAAGGATGTTGATGAGGCCTGGGAGGAATTTCTTTCTATTCCGCGCATGACAGAAACAGGGAAAAAAATGCTCATTGAAGTATCGGCTTCTTACAAAGCATGGAGAGATATTTATATTCAGCTGGACGCACTTATAATGAAAATGAGCGAGGCACAGAACGAAGAACAATTTGATACGTATTATTATCAGTATGATACTTTTTATAGTAGAATGCTTCCTATCTCCGAAAGCTTCGGGCAAAACCTTATGAAGATAAAAAATCACAATACTAACCAGACAAATATCTATGTAGAAAACAGTGTAAAACAAGGAAATCTCTTCATATCTATTTCAATTGCAGTAATACTTGTTCAATTACTTCAGGTATTTTTAGCGGATTATTTATAAGCGCAAGCATAAACGTCCCGATAAAAAAAATTGTAGGCATTAATGAACACCTCGCAAAAGGCGACTTTTCGCACGATATTGATCCATCTCTTTTAAAGTTCAAAGATGAGTTTGGGATTCTTGCGGCCTCAACAGATAAGGTTGTAAAAAACTCACGCAGCTTACTTGGAACGGTTTCAACCGAGTCGAACAGGCTCTCTCAGACAGGAAGCGGGCTTGCAAGCAACATGACACAGACAGCTTCTGCGATAAATGAAATTACCGGCAACATCGAAAATATAAAAAGAATGTCGGTTAACCAGTCGGCATCGGTTACAGAAACTTACGCAACAATTGAGTCTATAAAAAAACAGGTTGATAAACTTGATGAG
>JAKJFV010000364.1 GCA_022704725.1 Spirochaetota bacterium | reverse complement strand
AAGATTGCTTTCTATAATAGATACAGCATCATGAGAATCTCTTTCTTTTAAAATATCTAAAACTGCATCAATATTGTCGCCGACTTTTTGGACTGCTACCGGCTTCATGGCCTGCTCGAGTGTCGTAATAGCCCACTCTACTTCTTTTTTTCTGTTTATTTTTGCAGCATCTGCATGTTTAAATGCAAGCCCGAAGTCTCTTTGATCAAAGGCTGTCTGTGCTTTCTGCAGCATCCGCCAGGAGTATTGTTCGGGATCCAATGACTCCTTAGACTGGGCCGCAAGTGAGGTTATGAGAATTACAGCTAGTAACATGATACTTATTTTTTTCAAAGACTTTCTAATTCCTCTCTAAATGCTTTATCGGCACAAGAGTATAAAGTGTTAAGTTTTATCTCGTTATCTGTAATTGATTCATCAGTTTTTAGGGTTCTAACAATTTCACCATGTTTAAAAATTATAATGCTGTCTCCTGCTCCTGTAATACCAATGTCTGCATGTTTTCCTTCTCCGGGACCGTTAACAATGCACCCCATTACTGCAACAGTTATATTTTTATTCATAGACAACAGTTCTGTTTGCCAGCGGTTTACAAAGCTGTGAACATCAAACCCGTTTCGCCCGCATCTGGGACACGATACTATTTTTACTCCTCCGCTTCTCTTGCCGTTTTCATATAAAATTTCCCGTGCTGTTATTACTTCATTTTCCGGAGTATCAGATAAACTAACCCGTATGGTGTTTCCAATACCTTTTTGCAGAAGATGTGTGAATGCTATAGTGCTTTTTACAATGCCGCCTATTAGAGGACCTGCTTCTGTAACTCCTACATGAAGCGGCACACTGCAGCGGGATGCAAAAAGCTCATTCGCTTCGATGGTTTCCTGTACAGAAGAAGCCTTCATAGAAACACAGTAATTTGTAAACCCCAAAGACTCCAATACGTCTGATTCTCTGGAAGCAGTTTCACATAACCCCTCAGCTCTAGTCATAGCCCCGCTTTCAACTTTGTTCTGAATATCCTTTGGAAAACTTCCAGTATTAACACCTATGCGTATTGCAGACCCTTTTTCCATACAGGCCTTTACAACAATTTCGGTTTTTTCTTTGGAACCTATGTTTCCCGGATTTATTCGAATTTTAGCTACATTACCCTTTAGGCATTCTAATGCAAGCTTGTAGTCAAAGTGAATATCAGCTACAAGCGGAGTCTTTGAATACTGAGCAATAAGGCAAAGAGCACGGGCGCTGTCAATATCTGGAACTGCAAACCGGATTATATCGCAGCCGAGGGATGACAGAGTTTCAATACGATTTAAAATAGAAACAAGGGCATCCTCATTGTACAAAGGAGAATCCTTTAGTACAGAAGTTATGCCCTCTTTCCACATTGTTTGTATAGAAACCGGCGCATCACCGCCGATTTCTATTTTTTTTACAATCCCCGCCCCCCCAAGACTAATTTTTCTTGTTAGAGGAAAGCGGGTAAGGTTTGTATTCATTGCTGTAAATTATCCTGCAATGAATGAGAAAACCATGGCAAAAAGAGCGACAGTTTCGCAAAGACCGACAACCATGATGTACTGGGCAAAGCCTTTTCCTGTTTCACCCAGTGCGTCAGATCCTGCAGCGCCTGCTTTTCCCTGGAATACAGCAGAAGCAGCCATTGCTAAACCTGAAAAAATACCAATACCGAGCATTAAGAAATCGTTAGCTCCGGTTTCAAGTTTACCGATCATGTTCTGCATGAGAAGGAATCCGTAAATTGTCTGAGTAAGAGGAGCACCGGCGAAAACGGTCAAAATAAAAGGAGCGGGTTTGTTGTTCATATAACAACGTTTCCATGCACCAATTGCTGCCTGACCGGCTGCGCCAATTCCAATTGCAGAACCAATAGCCGCGATACCTAAAACACATGCTGCACCTAAGTAACCAATCATATTAAAACTCCTTTAGCCTATAAGGCATATCCGGTTTTTCCGGATTAATTTTTTATTATTTTTCAACCGCTTCACTGAAGGGCTTATACTTAAAACCTGACCATGACATTCCCAAGTGTGATGAGAATTCGAGGGTGTTCAACCGTACTCCGTGTACAATCACCGAAAGTACATTAAGCACCATG
>JAKJFV010000363.1 GCA_022704725.1 Spirochaetota bacterium | reverse complement strand
TGCCTTTGTTTCAAAGGCTGCAGTCATTTCAAGAGCCCTGTCACCGCGGAAGTTAAAGAAAATAACGCTGTCGCCGTCGTTCACAATTCCTACCGGTTTTCCGTCGGAACCTGTTATGACGAATTCTTTTAAGTCCTGGTCAATAATGCCCGGAATTTCTTTGCGGTAGGTAAGCACAGCTTCTTCTGCGCTTGTAAATTTTCTTCCTTCGCCGAGAATGTGGCATTTCCAGCCGCGGTCTACCATAGTCCAGTCTGCATTGTAGCGGTCCATGGTTATAAACATGCGTCCGCCGCCTGAGGCTATTTTATAGTCAAAGCCGGCTTTAGAGCATTCTAATAAAAACTGCTCAAAGGGCTGAATATAGTCAAGCGCGCTTGTTTCTCCAACATCGCGTCCGTCAATTATTGTGTGTACGCGTACTGTTTTAATGCCTTCTTTTTGGGCCTGTAAAATCATTGCTTTAAGGTGATCTATGTGCGAGTGTACGTTTCCGTCCGATAAAAGCCCAATGAAATGAAGGGTACTTGATCTATCTTTAACATTTGCAGTCATCTTTTTCCACGTTGCACCTTCGAACATTGCTCCTGTTTCGATTGAAGTAGAAACAAGTTTGGCACCCTGTGAAAAAACGCGGCCGCAGCCTATAGCGTTGTGTCCAACTTCGCTGTTTCCCATATCGTCATCTGAAGGGAGTCCTACAGCTTTTCCGTGAGCCTTAAGTTTTGTGGAAAAACCTGCATTGCGGATTGCATCCAGATGATCCATGCGGGAAGCCTGTACGGCATCTCCGTCTTTGTATTGACCGTATCCGACACCGTCCATAATTACGAGGACAACAGGACCTCTGCGTCCCTTCCATGCCGGATTTTTCTTTAATGATTCCATAATAACTCCTTACATGAGTATATATAAATTAATAATGATTTTCAACGGGGACTGAGAACGCTTTTTAATGATGGTTTATTTTTCAATTTCAATGAAGGGAACTGACTTTTCACTGGTAAAATTGCGGAAATTATACACAACCTGGTTTTTGCCATTATTTTTTCCCTTCATAAGCTGTGCATCCGCTTCTATGAGCATTTCCTTTATGGTGCTGCAGCCCTTTGAAGAAGCAATCCCGAATGTTAATGTTATTGCCAGGGCTTTACCTTCGTAGATAAAATGATTATCTGCAATGGTTTTGCGAATTTCTTCAATATCCTGAACGACATCCGGGGTGCTTCGGGGAAAAAGCAGAACAAATTCCTCTCCGCCCCAGCGGCCGAGTTTAACATTTGCAGGAATCATATCGTGAATGAGCTGCGAGGTGTCGTGCAGAATCATATCGCCGCAGTCATGCCCGAAGGTATCATTTAATTTTTTAAAGTTGTCTATATCAAAAATACAGATGGAATAATCGCTGTTATACAGTTCTTTTCTGTCCTGATACACATGAAAGTGTTCCCAAAGACGGCGCCTGTTGATGAGTTTTGTTAAGGGATCGTGGTTTGCTGTGTAAATTAGAGCTTCTTCTGTTTCTTTAGTTTTTTTATTTGCACTATAAATATCGCTCTCAAGTTTTATGCAGATATATATGATGGCAATTAAAATACCAATGAGACTGAATACTTTATGAATAAAGTAAAAGCCTTCCGGTGCAGGCAGCGGGTGTATAGGAAAAAAAACAACGAGAATTACACTGAGCAGTACAGGAGGAATAGATAAAACCGGATAGAACCACTTGGGGTGCGGTATGTTGTAGGTAAAAAGAAAGACTGTGGCGACCATACCAAGACTGAAAAACTCCGTTCCTGCACTGGAACGTGTAATAACTGCTGCTTCGATGCAGTATGTTAGGATGAGTATATACTCAAAAAGAAAGGATAGTAATTCCGGCAGCCTTGCATACAATAAAATAATAAGTAAATAACAAGCCATGCTGATAAAACTGGTAATAAAAAGAGGTGTAATTTTATAATAAGCAAATAATATAGCAAGCATTATATGAATAAATGAACATGCTGCAGCCAGTGCAAAAGGAGCCTTTTTAAAATTTGCTGTAAACACTTTTGCACCGGTTTCTTTGTTCTCTTTCTTATCCGTATTATACCTCCAAAGATGCCAGTCTCTTTTCTGCCCAGCGTGAA
>JAKJFV010000362.1 GCA_022704725.1 Spirochaetota bacterium | reverse complement strand
ATGAGCAGTATATGAATCAAGAAAAACGATGCTGGCTTCTTTGTTTATTAAAGATTCAATGCATTCTTCTATCGTGTTGCAGCGTATAATCTGATCTTCTGTGTAGCGGGCTTCAATATAGTTATCGAGGACTATTGGACCGTCAATTACCGCAGCCTTTTTAAATTCCGGAGTATAATCTTTCAGCTGCAGTGAAGAATAATACAGGCTTATATACGGGTCTGTAAACCGGTATCCTTCCTGTTCTGCCCATGCAAGGTCTTTCCCCCGTGTTAAAATAATACCTGGTTTTTCCCCTCTTATAGTGTCAAAATATTCGCTCTGCGTTTTTGTTTCAATGATGGATACATTCAGCTCGAGATGCTCTATTGCAGAATTAATAATGTCCCAGCAAATGCCTTTCGGCTCGCCGGATTCAAAATAAGAAATAGGCTTTCTCTCCGGCGTCATTATTGCCTGCAATCCGGGTTTTGTTTTTTTGTAATCCTCAAGGAAAAAGTACTCATCGAGGGTTATAGAAAAAGCTCCATCGTTTTCCTTGTATTCCATATATTTTTTATTGAGCGTGCTGCGTATTGCTGTTGAATACCGGTCTATCATGGCCATGGCCTTGTTAAGCTCCGAGAGCAGCCGGGTATTTTTGTTATTTACCAGAAAATACATCTCATACGGTTCAAACTCTGCGATGAGCAGTTCCTGCGAAGATTCAAACGGCTTGAGCGTGAGTATTGCATGGACAGTTTTTTCTATATGCAGTGCATCATTCAGTGCATTCTCATCGGTAAAATAGGTAAACTTGACAGTGAAACCCTTATCTGCACAAAACTGTTTAATTTGCTCTTCATAATAGCTGTCTGCCGCTATGCCGATTATCAGCGTGCCCTGATTCGGCGCATTTTTCCATAGACCGGCATTTTCAGGATTTGTCACAAGAACAGCACTCGTTATTACCAGGGGGCTGTCGGAAAGAGTGAACGATGATTCATCGTATCCGCTTGCGGTTATGCTTCGAGTAAGAATATCAATTTCGCCGTTTTTCAGTTTTTCAGCCTGCGTTTCCCATGGACCGTTATAGGTACTGTATTCATACTGCCAATGTGTATATTTAGATATCTCCTGTAAAAACTCATATGCATAGCCGGATTTCGTATTTGATTCATCCAGTTCAAAAAAAAATTTACTCTCAAATAAACAGATACGGACCTTTTCCTGTACAGTCTGTGCCGGTTCTGCGGAAATTTGAAGTGTAAAAAATAAGACGATCAACGCCGGAATTCCGGACCGCCGGCTGGGCATAAACTATCCTCCAAAGGAACTATCTCTTGTTTGAGTATAGCATACTTTATATTAAAAGCATAGAAATAAGCTCAAGCTTTCGTTAGGTGAAAGCCCTGATAACTAGGAATGTATTTCGGTTTTATACTTTATAAAGGCGGGAGATACATAAAAATCTTTATTTATAGAAAAGGAGATATGTGTGTTAAAAGGTAAAAAGATTACTAAACTGATACTTGGTTTTTGTACAGTTTTTGCAGTTCTTATAAGTTTTTCGTGCGGGAGCAAGAGTGTAAATGAGAAGCCTGCATCAGAAATTGAGGTAATATCTGCAGATCCGCAGGAAATTATAGTGCACGAGGATGACTTTGAAAGCGGCGCGACAGCTTGGACTCCAAGGGGAAGTGCAAAAACCGCAATTTCTGCAGATACTGCACAAAGCGGTAAACAGTCGTTGTCTGTAACGGGGAGAACTTCAACATGGAACGGTCCTCTGCTTGATATGACCGGAAACTTAAAATCAGGAAGTACGTATAAAATTTCACTGTATGTTTATTACAAAGACGGACCGGACAGCCAGCCTTTCGGCATGAGTATACAGAGAGATTTATCAGGCGGCGCAACATACACCAATATTGCATCGGTTACAGTATCTAAGGGAAAGTGGACAAAGTTTGAAGCTGAGTACAGTGTACCCGGTGATGAACCTTCTGCTCCAATTTTCCTCTATGTGGAAACACCGTACAAGGCGGATGATCAGGCAGTAAAAGACGATTTGCTTTCGTTTTATATAGACAACGTTAGTGTAACAACACTCGGTACTGCAGCAGTTGTATCGATTCAAACTGATATTCCCTCTCTTCAGTCGTTTTAT
>JAKJFV010000361.1 GCA_022704725.1 Spirochaetota bacterium | reverse complement strand
GGGGAAGCGTCTTTCTTTTTTCCACAATAGCTTTGATATTTTTACCCGTCATACTCCGCACAAATGCTTCTTTCTGTTCTTTTGCGCTTTCTGTCAATAATGAGACACGCTTCGAAGCTGTTTGTGCCCCTACTGCCGGTTTCATAGTGAAGGCTTCTGTGCCTGGACGGGCAGAAAACGGAAATGCATGTATCCACGAAAAATTAAGATCCCGGCACATTTTGTGTGTTTTAAAAAAGTCTTCGTCTGTTTCTCCCGGAAAGCCTGTTATAATATCACAGGCAATAAAAGCATCTTTTTTTATTGTTCTTAACTGTTCAACTGCCTCAGTAACCTGTTGAGCCTGATATGGCCGCTTCATAAGTTTTAATATTCTATCGCTTCCTGATTGAACTGAAAGATGAAAATGGGGGCGGATTCTTTCATGCTTAAGGATTGCGCATAGTTCATCATCCACCCGTTCCGGATACAGACTCGAGATTCTAAACGAAATATGCGCTGTTTTATCAATAAGCAGCGCAAGGAGATCTGCAATATTTATGGTTTTGTTTTCATACGAAGATTTATACTGACTTAGATTTACGCCTGTAATAATGACTTCCCGGTGTCCTGTCTGTTCAAGCTGTTTTATTCTTTGAATAACAATTTCCGGTTCAAGTGAAACAGATTTTCCTCTCGCGAGTCTTATTCTGCAGTAGGTGCAAAAATTATTGCATCCGTCTTGAATCTTTATAGAAGACCTTGAATGCTGAAAAAAGTTGTCTGTAGAAAGATTGAAAACTGTCTGAATCTGTCTGTCTTTTTTTGTTAATTCTTCAATTCCCTTTCTAATGGAGTCTGTGATTGACGCAGCTTTTTCTTTGTCGAGATTCCCGCCCTGAAGTAAACCGGCTTCTGAAGCGTACTTTTTCAGCATGGGGGCAATGTTTGTAAGCTGTCCTTTTTGAGTCCCTGGAAGCACAATAATTCTTTCGTGTATGGATTGAATGAGCTCTGCATCCAGCTCTGCATAACAGCCGGTAACCAAAACCGGGCAAAGAGGGCAAATATCAAGTAGTAAATTGATAAGTCTTCGTGCTTTTTGCTCAGCTTTGCCGGTAACAGTGCAGGTATTAATTATACAAAGCAGAACACCTTCTTGTATTCCTGCCTCGCGTGTAAGAGGTTTTGCCGAAATTGAAAAACCCTCGACGAAAAAAGAATTGGCTGCGCTTTCGCTTTCAATTTGGTTAAGTTTGCAACCAAGGGTTTCAAAATGAATTCTCATGAATTTTCTTTACCGTATAAGTTTTTTGACGCGTTCTCTGCCGTTCACTGCGTCTTCTAAAAAGGGGCTTAAGCTTAATGCCTGTTCGTATGCCAGGAGAGCTTTAGCATAACCCCTTGTCATTTCACGTGCATAGGCAAGCCTTACCCACCATGCAGACCGCAATGGTTCAATTTTTACTGCCTGGGTTAGTGCAATATCAGCATGTTCAAATTTTGCCTGGCGGATAAAGATTTCTCCCATTAAATAAAATGCAGTTCCTGCCCGGTCTGCGTTAAGAGGCACCAGTGAAAGGTATTCTTGAAACAAGGCGAGCGCATCGTTATTTTTACCCTGATAATATTTTGCTTCAGCAAGAACCTCAATGACTCTGTGATCATACTGTGAAATTTTTTTTGCCCGCGAAGCCCAAAACTCAGCTTCTGAATACTGTTTATTTGCGACAAGACTCCAGCATAAAACCACATACGAATCAATATTAGTATCGTTACGCCGGATTTCTTCTTCACATATTGAAACAGCTGTCTGATAATTTCCTGCATTATATTCTTTAAGTGCGTCGTTTGAATTCTGTGCTTGTGCATCAAATCGAAAGGAGAGTAAAAGAAATGTATACACTAGACCTTTCCGGATTGATTTAAACATATAAAACCGGAATTATTGTCCGTCACCTGTCATGACACAGCGCCCGGTAAAGGTGCTTCCCGGTTCCAGTACTACCTGCGCCGATGAAATATCGCCAATTACAGAGCCGTTTGCTGTAACGAATACCAGCCTTTTTGCTTTTATGTTTCCTTCTACTTTACCGCGTACTAAAACTCTTTCTGCAATGATATCTGCAAAAACAGCAGCTTCATTATCAATAACAAGATCGCTGGTTGCTTCAATAAGT
>JAKJFV010000360.1:335-2175 GCA_022704725.1 Spirochaetota bacterium | reverse complement strand
ATAGTATCTGTTTCAAGCGGAAAAACATTAGCCGGTTTATTAAGTGCTACCGAAACAGCATTTAGTAAAGCGGCAGGAATAACTGCATGCATGCAGGTGCCTATCTCTTTTGAATCTTCACTGCTTTTTATAAAATGTACATGTATTGATTGAGGAATTAGTATTTGATTATGCATACAGTTTGCTAAAATAAGCTGTATGCTTTTTTTAATAGAAAGTTCTGCGTCTTTTGGCTGAAGTATTTCACCGGCATCTATAGTAACCCACACAGATTGAATAGACAGTTCATACGTAAACGTATTAATTTCAACCTCAATAACGGCACTTGCCCAGGCAATGCTGTAGTAGGGTTTTCCTGTTAAGTTTGCGCTATTCCAATTACTGTTTCTTTGAAGTTGTATAGTTCTTTTTACCTTGATTGGAAGTGGTTGTCTAAATCTCATTTTTTGAATGGCGGTACAACATTTTTTTACTAAACTCGTTATAATGCTTATTTTGTTTGACATATTTTCTGGTATTTCTTCTTCGCAGGTAAAAGCAGAGCTGTGATCTAAGTGGACGGTTTCTTCCGGTATGGAAAGAATTTTAGCCGCTTGTTGTTGCCAAATGCCCTGTATGGTTTTAGATGGTGTTTGGGTATGAATAATAAGCGATTCATCAATTTTCATAGTTACTTCAAGAGAAACCGAGTTTTGGATCAGTTTTGAAGAAAGAAATCCGCTACCTTGAAATCCTACAGATAAACCTATACCTCTGATCGGTGCATGTTGTATAAAACTGTTTTTCGATTCTGATGTAAGTGAAAACGACACATAGCGTCGAAGAAAATCGCTTTCTTGAATAATATGTTCAATTACGGAAAGTGCTTTTTGATTATTAATATCAGGATAGCCAACTTGGTTTTCATCTTCATTTTCTTTGTGTTCATGCACTCTTTCAATTTCTTGTGGAGTATTAATTATTCTTACTTCATGAGGCATCAGATGTAAAAATCGTGCAATTTCTTGTACTAATAATTCAATTGCCTGTAATGAGTGGGCATCACAAGTGGTAATATCAATAGAAAGAGGTGGTTTGCTGGTTCGGAGAATAAAAACTTCAATTTGAAAATGGGGAATTTTATAGGGACCTAGGGCTGAAACCAGTATTCTTTGTAGTAAATCATCTGCAAAAGGAGCAAAGG
This sequence comes from Spirochaetota bacterium, assembly GCA_022704725.1. GTDB lineage: Bacteria > Spirochaetota > Spirochaetia > Treponematales > Treponemataceae > JAAZLA01. The sequence goes on along the minus strand of JAKJFV010000360.1, from coordinate 992 downwards.
CACCAGTATCTACCATTACACGGACTGTTAAACTTTTAATTAATCCATTTTCTTGTAAGGCTGCTTGAAATCGGGTGGAAAAAAGAACAGGGTTTTCAACAAAGCCATCCATTTCTTTTCTGCTTAAGATAAGTTTTACCGGTTTTTTAGTTACATGAGAAGCAATACAAGCCTGAGCTGCAAGTAAACTCGATGCCCAAAGATTAGTATGAGATGTTTCTTCTGTAATGGTTTTTTTTAGGTATACGGCATCTTCATCTATACTAAGTATTTGAGCGATTGTTTTTCTGGTGTGACAAGCCCATGGTAGCGGTAAAAAAACACTAATGCTTTTTTTTTCGGGAATTGCCAAGCACCCAAACTGTTCTTTATATGTTTTTAACTGATGAGTAGAGCTATAGGTTTTTTCTAATGTTAGTTGCGATTTTACATAAACGGTACTAGGTTCGCCTCTATGAAACACCGCGTGTTTAATTATTTTCTCGCTGCTCATAGCAGGATCATCGGTTTTATCATTTTTAAGTGCTTCCGTATACTTTATGTCGAGTTCTTTTATGAGTTTTTTTAATTTTCGAAAATCAGGACCGCATATGATACCAATCGGTTCACCAATATATGAAATATTTTCATAGGCCAGTACAGGCATAGATGTGTCAA
>JAKJFV010000360.1:0-310 GCA_022704725.1 Spirochaetota bacterium | reverse complement strand
TTAGGTCCCGGTATGTCTTTTGATGTAATAATGGAGTATGCATCCGGAAGTTTTTTATGGCTAATGGAACGAATTGTTCCGCTGGAAATAGGACTTCGAATGATTAAAGCATACAGCTGATCATTAACGTCTAAATCTGAATAAAAAGACTGAATGTATTCAACTTTTCTTTTTTCATTATCTTTAGTTTTTGCCATATGCGTTGCCTGTTTTTATAACTGTTTCTATCACTTTATCTACCATTTCTTGACTCATATTGGGCCAAAGGGGTAAAGAAATTGTTGATGCATAATGAGAGGCTGCACATGGA
>JAKJFV010000035.1 GCA_022704725.1 Spirochaetota bacterium | reverse complement strand
TGCAAATATATCCCACGGATCGTCAGAAAGGTGTTTAACGCTTACACGAATTCTGTGGGTTTCAGGATTATTTTCAACAACAACAACTTCAATTTCCTGTCCTACAGTCAATTCACTGGCGAGATTTTTAACCTTCTTAGTCCAAGACCAATCATCACAGTGAAGGAAGGCATCAATTCCCTCTTCAAGTTCAATAAATGCACCTGCGTTGGTAATTTTGACAACTTTCTTTGTAATTTTTGTTCCTTCCGGATATTTATCACAAATAGAATCCCATGGATTTTCGGTAACCTGTTTAAGACCTAACGATACGCGACCTGCCTGAATATCATAGCCTAATACCATGCATTCAACTTCATCGCCGATTTTAACGACTTCAGAGGGTTTATTAATTTTCTTAACCCATGAAAACTCGCTGATATGGGCAAGACCTTCAATACCTTCTTCAAGTTCAATAAAGGCGCCGAATTCAGTAAGTTTAGTAACTTTTCCTTTGACTACATCATTTACATGATATTTGTCTTCGAAATGAAGCCACGGATCTTCTGAAAAATGTTTAAGAGATAGATTAATTCTTTTTTCTTCAGGATCGAGGCGAATAACCTTCAGCTCAATTTCCTGGCCTTTTTTAACAAAATCCTTAGGTCTTGTTACATGGCCCCAGCTCATATCGTTAATATGAAGAAGACCGTCAAAACCGCCAAGGTCAATAAATGCGCCGAAACTGGTAAAGCTTTTAACAGCTCCCTTAACGGATGCACCAATTGTAATTTCATTAAAAAATTTATCACGATTTTCTGTGATTGATTCTTCAAGATATTTTCTGCGGTTAACTACTACATTCGGTTTTCCGTCTGAGTACAACCGTTCAACATAGAATTTGCTCTTTAAGCCGATAAGTTTTTCACTTTTTTCAACTTTTTGACTGTCTGACTGACTAATCGGTAAAAATGCTCTTACACCGCTTGTAAGATCTACTTCAAAACCGCCCTTGACGACCTTATCAATAGTTCCTTCAATAAGCTCTTTTTCAGTATGAGCCTGCTTTAGTTTTTTCCAAAGCTGCTTCACATCTGCCTTTTGTTTAGAGACAATCACTTCACCGTGTTTGTTTTCCTTGTTAATGAGAACAACACTTACAACATCACCGACTTTCGGCAATTCCGAAAACTCCGATGTCGGGATTTTACCCTCTGATTTGTATCCTACGTCAATAAACACCTGATCGGGTGTAACCTGAATTACGGTACCGTCTACAAGCTGCCCCTCTTCGAGAGACTCTAGACTTTTAAGATACTCTTCCTGCAATTGTGTCTGAATGTTCCCCTTGGAGTTCTGAGCTTCATTCTTTTCCACTTCCATCTGATCCATAAAAAACCCTTATATGTAAATTTTACTAATTATTATCTCACAAACCTGTTCAATGGTCAAGTCCGATGTGTCTATATATACAGCATCGGGAGATATTTTTAATGCACCTATGACTTTATTTTTATCTATTTCATCCCTTTTACGGATTGAATCCTTTATTTCCTCTAAACTCAGGGAGCTTACTCCCTGGTTGAACCTCCGTTCAGCCTGTACTTCGAGAGAGGCATCAAGATAAAACTTATATTCTGCATCGGGAAAAACAACGGTTGTCATATCTCTGCCCTCGCAAACGATGCTTAAAGACTTTGTTATTTCACGCAGTTTTGTATTTACGATTGTTCGTAATGCCGGAATTGCTGAAACCTGAGCTACCTGTGCATCAACCCTGTCGGTATGAAGAAGATCATCAACATCGGTTCCGTTCACGGTTAAACGCTCATGTGCATAGCCGAGATCCAAAGAAGAAGCATGAGTACATACAGAGTCTGCATCCGATATCGTAATTCCATTGTCCAAAAGAGACAGAGTAATACCTCTGTAAAAGCTTCCGGAATTCAAAAAAACAAGTTTTAGCTTCTGCGCTATCAGTTTAGCAATGGTACTTTTACCTGAACCGGCAGGTCCGTCAATAGCAATTACCATATTACACCTCATTTGTTTTTATAGATGCATATAGACCGTTTATGTCATCTTCTGTTAATTCTCTAAACTGCTTTTCCTGCAATCCGTCTATTGTTGCAGAACCTATTCTAATGCGTGTTAATCTTTTAATGCCTATTTCAAAAGATTCAAATACCCGGCGGATTTCTCTATTTTTTCCTTCAATCAGCACAACCCTAATTCTGCGGGAGCTAAGAACCTGAGCGTCACGGCACTTATAAAAAACCCCGTCCACCCTTATACCCTTCATAAATCGTTCTGCCAAATCATGAGGAATAGGAAGGCTTGTTTCAATCACATATTCTTTTTCAATTTCTGAAGACGGATGCGATATTTTTGCTGCAAACTCTCCGTCGTTTGTGAACAGGATTAAGCCCGATGAAAACATGTCGAGTCTGCCGACATTATACAGACGCTCTGAAAAATATGGAGAGAGTAAAGATGCCGCGGTCGGCCGGTCCTTTTCATCAGACAGCGAACAAATAAAACCTGCCGGTTTATTTAAGAGTATATAACGCTTAGTCTCTTCGAGCTGAATCTTATTACCGTCAACACAGACCGTGTCGCCTTCAGTAACCTTCGTACCAAGCTCAGTCTGGACAACGCCGTTTACGCTGACCCTTCCGTCAGTAATATAGACTTCACTGGCTCTTCTGCTGGCGACACCGCACCGCGCAAGAAAAAGCTGCAGCCGCATAGGATACGAGACATCCGGTTTATCAGTATTATTTTTATTCATATTATCTTGCAAGTTCAAACCGCTCGCTTTCCGTTTCATCCAGTTTGGGTAAATCGGCTATGCTGTTAAGTCTGAAAAACTTTAAAAATTCCTTTGTGGTTCCAAATTGAACAGGCTTTCCCGGAACATCTTTTTTGCCGACTTCTTTAATAAAATTTCTTTCCGCAAGAAGACGGATCATATTATCAGCAGATACCCCGCGGATAGCTTCTATTTCGCCTCGTGTGATGGGCTGGGAATATGCAATTATTGACAGGGTCTCCATTGCAGCCTTTGAAAGTTTTGTTTCGTTTTTCTTGCCGTAACGGTCTTTCAAAAACGACCAAAGATCTTTCTTAGGCGTTATTACCCAGCCGCCTGATATTTGAGTAAGTTCCACCCCGGAGTTTTCACCAGCATACTTTTCTTTCAATCTCTCTATAACTGCATCAACGACATCCTTTGACAATTCAGAAATGCGTGATAACGCATTCCCGTCAAGGGGTTCTGTTTCTAAAAAAAATATCGCTTCGATAAGCGCTGTTTCCTTTTCCAAGTGCAACTCCATTACAGTACCTGTTCCTATGCCGCCTGAAACGGTCTTATTTTTATATCTCCAAACATTCGATTTTGATATATACAGGCCATTTTAAATTTTACTGCTTCTAATATAGCCATAAAAGCGCATACAATGTCCAGCAAATTCTCCTTCCGTACAATTAAATCGGTAAAAAAACATTCGCCCTTATTATCGAGAAGTTCATTCATGAGAGTTATTTTTTCACTAACTGATATTTCTTCATATAAATCGAGTATTTTTTCTGATGAATACGCCGACACAAGGGTTGAAAATGTTTTTAAAAGATCCCAAGTATCAATTTTTCCCCACAATTCTTCTTCTTCAAAGGGTAATACTCTCTGTATTCGCTTTCTTTCAAAACTCCACTCCGATTCTTCCTCTTTTTCTTCCATGAGGACAGTGAGTTTTTTGAATTTTTGATACTCAATAAGGCGGTCAACCAGTTCCTGACGGGGATCATCGAGCTCTTCTCCGTCTAATTCAATTTCTACAGGCAGGAGCATACGGGACTTAATGTATAATAGATCCGCAGCCATAGCATAAAACTCCGTCAAGCTGCTCAGATCTGTTGTAACGGCATAGTCCATGTATTCCAAAAACTGCTCGGTAATCTCGCCGATTGGTATATCATAAATATTTACTTCGTTCTTTTTTATTAAAAATAATAATAAATCCAGAGGACCTTCAAAATCGCCTAACTTATAGGTGTTGGTTTTTTCGTCTTTTACAGCAGTTTCCATTTTATCAGATTCATTCATAATGCACTCCTAGCCTATTTCAAAGGGTGGAAGAATTTTCAGCACTCCCTGATCGGGTAAAGCTGAAATTATAGTTTTATACTTCACTCCACTTATAGGGTCGGCATATTCGGGCAAAATCTCAAGTAAAGGAATTAACACAAATGCTCTTTCGGCGATTTTTTCGTGCGGAATTGTCAGTATTCCGGTATTGACTGCCTCTGATCCGAAAATTTCAATATCAATATCGAGAGTTCTCGGTCCATTACGCAGCTCAGCAGCACGATTACGCCCAAGAGCAGCCTCTATCTCCTGGGTTTGAGAAAGAAGCTCAAAGGCAGAACCGCGGTAATAACCGGAAACTGCCATATTAAGAAAATCATGCTGATCGGTATGATACAGAGGCTTTGTTTTATATACCGAAGAAAGAACTAAGTTGTTATTTTCCAGTACAGCTGATAAAAGTATACATGCTTTTTTAAGAACAGCATCAGGCGGCAGTATTTTACCGCCTGAGTTTAATGAATTATTTGATCCTAAACCTAAAACAACATGAGTCATCTTTTAAAATAAATTTTCAGGTATTGCATTTGAAGATGCTGTTTTTACACCAGACCCCTTTGCAATGGAATCGACAGTTTCTTTACCTTTTTTTGACTCATCTTTTCGTAAAACCTGACCGGGAAAGAGTTTTTGACGAATTTTTTGTTCAACTTCACGGGCAAAATCGGGATTTTGTTCCATAAACTGAATGGCGTTTTCCCTACCCTGACCTATTTTCTCTGTTTCGGTGGCGTACCATGCGCCTTTTTTATCGACAAACTCGTGTTTTACAGCCGCATCGAGCAGACTCGAGGTAGCAGAAACACCCTTGCCGAATAGAATATCGAGCTCAACCTTCCTGAAAGGAGGGGCAACCTTATTTTTCACAACCTTAACTCTAACCCGGTTTCCAACAGCATCTTCCTCGCCCTTTGCATCTATGGATTCTATACGGCGGACTTCCAAACGTACAGAAGAATAAAATTTCAAGGCATTTCCGCCGGTTGTAGTTTCAGGATTCCCGAACATAACCCCGATTTTCATGCGAATTTGATTGATGAATACAAGAAGAGTTTTTGACTTTCCTATAGTTGCGGTAAGCTTTCTCAGTGCCTGACTCATGAGCCGTGCTTGAAGGCCCATATGAGAATCGCCCATATCGCCTTCAATTTCTGCCTGCGGAGTCAATGCAGCAACAGAGTCGACAACAATGACATCAACAGCACCGGATCGGACTAAGCTCTCTGCAATTTCCAAAGCCTGTTCACCGGTATCCGGTTGAGACACCCAAAGATCGTCTATATTAACACCAAGATTTTTTGCATAAACAGGATCCAGGGCATGTTCAGCATCAATGAAGGCTGCAATGCCGCCGAGCTTTTGAGCCTCTGCAATTGCATGAAGGGCTAATGTTGTTTTACCCGAAGATTCCGGTCCGTATATTTCTATAATTCTTCCGCGCGGATACCCGCCAATACCAAGTGCTTCATCTAAAAGAATTGATCCGGAAGGTATTACTTCTATACCTGCAGGATTTGCCGATGTGCCGAGTTTCATTAATGAACCCTGGCCAAATTGTTTTTCTATCTGAAGCCGTGCAGCTTCCAAAGCCTTGAGCTTCTCCTGCATATCAGATGCATTGCTTAATTCGTTTGTCACCTTTGCCACCTTGTCCTCCCGTTACCTTATAGGCGCTAACCACTGCATTTTTAACACATTAGTTAATTTTTTTTAAAAATAAATTCATCTTTTTTCATTTAACACTTTGATATACTGATTTTCCCTGCAATGTTAGTTTTCCATCGGGAAAAACTATTTTTGCAAGTACAGAAACAGGCTTTTCAGGGTCAATGAGTATACTGGAGGGCAGCTGCAATGGAACAATTCCTTCAATATTCTTCATATCTTCATACCCGATCAATAGACTGCACCGCGTGACAGTGTCAGTTACAGTAATATTCGAAACTCTTCCCGACCATAAAACCCAGCAATCAGTATAGAGAACAGGTTCCCTTGAAACATCTGTATAAGAAAAAGAGTTCTTAATTGAATCAAAACCGGGTTCAGCTAAATATGTCATTAATTCACGCGCTTTTTGTTTAACCGAAACTGCAGCATTAGAATTTAGTATTCTGTTTATTTCTAATTGAGCAGCATTATCATTAAAACGCTGAAACTCTGTCTGAGCCTTAGAAAATGATTGCTCCACCTGGGACTTGGTTAAAATATACGTATACACAGATGAACTAAGATCTTTTTCAAGCAGATCTGAACGGTCATCATAGGTCAGATTTAATTCGCTAATATCGGCCCTGTTGCCGTTTAAGCCTAAAATTGCCTTTGAGTTAATGAATATAAGCGCGAGTGAAGCAAGTATAAGCAGAATTGTTATTATACCGGGAATGATAGAAGGATGTAAGCCCAAAGGCGGATAGAAGACCTTAATTCTTCCGTCATGCGCCCATTCTATCATTCTGTCTTTGTCGCCTTTTTTTCGAATACGCGCTAAAAAACGAAGCGCATAACGGTTATCGCTTTCAAGTTCAAGGGCATCAAGACAGTATTCCAACGCGCGGTCGACAGAACCTTTACGAAGGAATAGACAGGCCTGTGCTAAAATAAGATTAACATCATTCATCTTAATTTGGCGGGCTTTTTTAAAATAAGTTTCTGCTCCGCCGACATCGCCTAAGTAAAGACAGGCAAGTCCTAAAGTATAAAAATACTGGAACGAGTCTCTAAAATCAAATAATAGAGGCTCAAGAAGCTTTACAACCGAGGAAAACTGCCGCTTTCGCAGTAATTTTTTTGCTTTTTCTAAGTTACTGGAAGCCATTACAGAGCTACCGCCTTAAATATTCAAGAATTGCATCTAATTCCGCATTAAGACGTAATATTTCTTCACGATCTATTTCTGTTGATTCAGCTTCAAGACTTTCTATTTTTGCTAAAAGAGCTTCAATATAAGCAGGATCAAGCTGCTCTTCTTTTATTGGTTCATCATACACATATGGATTTTCATCCTGAATAGAGGTGTCATCTACAGGAGTCTTTTTGGGATTTTCCAGCGAACCCTTATCATTTACAGGAGCAGTTCCCGTTACATCATAGACCACGGGAGGCTCAATTATCTCTTCTACAGCCTGTTCCTGAACCACCATTATTTCTGCTGAAATTTCGGCAGCCTTTCCTCCGGTAAAAAAAGAAGAAGATGTATCTGCTGGATTTTGCTCATTACTTGCGGCTGTTATATAAAAACGGACAGCACTCTGCAGCTTTGGTGCAATTCTGTAGCTATTCCAGTGAATGCACAAGGCTGAATTGTTAAAGGAAAAAAGAGAATTAAAACCTCTTCCGGGAATTAATGTCGGCGTCCACACATCGGTCAGTAAAATATCACGATTGGCTAATGTAACAGAAAGAGGACGGGTTATGGTGTCTCCGTCAAGCAGAAACTGCATTGAATTATTACCGTCTGATGTTCTAATCCATTTATCAGCATACATAGAAGAAAAAGACATTTCTTCATTAATTACGGAAAATGAATTTGTTGAAAAGTGTTTTGCAACACTTTCTCCAAGTACAGTATCGAATACAGCCTTTAATGCAAAACTGTCTGTTTTACCGGATGTATTAGTAACAAAAATATCTGCAATTATTACATCTGAAAATTCCCCAAGCTTACCGTCATCAGAAGAAACAAAGGTAAACGTCAAGGCAACAAGAGCAAGATTTTTAACAGTATATTCAACACGAAAACCTGTATCAGTCAGATACTGACTCACCGGTATTCCTGCACTTTTTGATAATACATGAACAAAGGATCCAGCTTTTAGGTAAAAACGTGTGCCCGATGAACTATCAAGAGAATTTAATACCGGTACATATTTACTGTTTTTTGCGTTTTCCATATAAATTGAAAAGGTACCGGATTTATCATGAAGAACGACCCTATATATGCCGAAAACCCCTTCTACATCAACTGCACATAAAAGGCAGGTAAAAAACAGACATAGAAGTGATAAAATTAAACGTCGCATATTATTCTCCTTGTCCGGCATCTAAGGCCTGCTGTATCAGGCCTGCCTTTTCTTTTAATTCCAAAATCTGTCTTTGTCTGTCCAAATCTGCAGTAGAATCCGGTGTCTGGTTCCGTAAGGCTTCTGCATTTTTATTCAGTTCATCGATTTTATCTTTCTGCTGTTCTTGAACTCGAAGGGCTTCTTCGAGAGCCGCCTCAAGCTCGCTGATTTTTAAAAGGGAGTCATTTAACTGCCTGCGTAAACCTATTGATTCTTCGGTCTGATACTGCTTAAGCTGTCTTTCATACTCTTCTTTTGACGATAAGTATTCCTCTCCGGTAACCTTGAGTAAATACAGCAGTTTCTCCTCTTTTTCCCTCTGACTGATAACATCTATTCTATATAAGCATTCAGTAGTTTTAGAAGAATGAGGATATTCTGTTATAACCCGTTCATAAAGAGAGCGGGCAAGATCATAGTAATACGTCAGGTATAATGACTCGGCCATCCAAAAAAGAGCAGATGAATACATTTCATGGGACGGATACTGAACGCAAAAATCGCCTAAACATTTAATTGATTCATCATACTTTCCCGTATAATACAAAGCCCTTCCTATTTGGTATTCAATAAATGGTCTATACGTACTTTCAGGAAAAACCCGTCTAAAAAAATCTCCGTCTTCCAGCACTTCATTGTATTGCCCGGCATACATCTGCGACATAATGAGCATGTACCAAACCTCTGCTGTTGAGGACTGAGGAAGCGATGCGGCTTTTCGCAAATATAAAAGCGCAGAAGGCCAGTCATTTCTTTGATAAGCTTCGAAGCCCTGAACAAGAAAATCGGAAGAAGGCAGTTCCGCTTTTGAAGGAGATGATTGTGAAAAAACAAGAATTATATTACATACTATAAAAACAGTTAGTAATGCAGACCTTTTTAGGCTCATGAAAGCTCCCATTGTTCATTTTAAATTCCACTGTAATGAACCGGAAAAAAAAGATGATCCGGAGACTATAACATCCGCACCGGCTTCAATAACACGAGGCAGAGTTTCATTGTTTACACCGCCGTCCACAGATATTATATACCTAAAACCGCGTTCCTGGCGAGTATTTTTTAATTTAGTTATCTTATTAAGACTTTCGGGGATAAACGTCTGTCCGCCGAAACCGGGATTAACCGACATAACAAGCACCATATCAACAAAGGGCAGAATTTCTTCCAGAACGCTTACCGGTGTAGAGGGCACTATGCTTATTCCTGCTTTTTTACCCAAGCAGTGAATCTGCTGTATCATGCGGTGCTGATGTACTGTATTTTCATAATGAAACGTTATGTAGTCTGCTCCTGCTTTAGCAAAACTTTCAAAATGAAGTTCGGGATTATTAATCATTAGATGAACATCAAATATTTTCCCCGTCAGAGGACGCAAAGACTGCACAATGAGCTGCCCGAATGTTATTTGAGGGACAAAACTGCCGTCCATAACATCAATATGCACAAAGGCATTATCAACAGCATTTATTTTGTTTATAGAACTCTTTAAGTCTGTAAAATCTGCAGAAAGTAAAGAAGGTGCTAAAATGGGATTATTCATGATGTGTATAATAGCAAACTGCATAAAATATGTAAACCTGCGGATTGACATCTTGACTAAATACATTAAAACATACTATAAACTTTGACCTCATTTTT
>JAKJFV010000359.1 GCA_022704725.1 Spirochaetota bacterium | reverse complement strand
CAATTAAGAAGCATTTCTATATCGCTTTCGTTTGCGGATGGGAAATATGACCGCAGATAAAACCCGGCCTGCTCCCGTATATATTCCCTCCGCGTAGGAATTAACGAATCTTCCATGCCGAACCCCGCCGTTGATCCTATTTCCATTTCTTCGGTGCTGAGTTCTTTCGAAGTGTGAGCAAGTACTATTTTCCGCGATGTGTCGCCTTCAAAGTCCAGAGCATCGCCGTGTATCATTCCGCCGCCTATGTCAATTTTTTTAAGATTTACACCTTTTCCAATCAGCGATGTAAAACTTTCAAATAATGACTTCGAAAACGGTGTGGAAGTATCAGCTTTAAGAAGCATATTTTCAAGAACAGCCTTTGAAGCAATGTCGGCAAGGTGGGCATACACTCTGTATCCGCCCTCCCACATGGCACGGAAGAAGAATACATTTGTCTCAACCGGATGCGGGGAAAAAACCGGCATTACTTCGAGCCCGCCTATGTTATTCCATTCATTCAATTTTAAATCCTGTACATCAAAACTTCTCATAAAGCGCTTTTCCGGAACAGACATAAGAGAAGTAAGTTTTTTCATAACAGAAGAGCGTACAATCGTGCTGGAGTAATATTTTATGCGGTGATCGGTCCGGACGAGGGAGGTAAGACCTGCGAAGTGATCATCGTGGGCATGGGTATGAAAAATTCCTGCAAGCTCATTAACACAGATTCCAAGCGAAGTTAAACTGTCAATAATGTTCGGACCCGCATCAATTAAATACGGCTTTCCCTGAAAAAATACTATGCTCGACATACAGGGATGATTTTGATCCCAGCCGTCGCCCTCCCCTACATGAACAACCGAAAAATAATCCCGCCGCACCCTATGATACTCAAGTTTAATGGGAGAATTGTAGCTTGTATTATAGAGGTTTAAATCAATTTCAATCTCATCAGCTCCATAGGAAAATGTAAACTTATTTAATGCTGTATGTTTAACTGTCAGCAGGTCTTTGACAACTGCCGATCCGGAATCTAGACTGTATAAATCAAGAATCTCTTCGCTCTTACGCATACTGTTAAAAGCAAACGCCATCTTAAGCCTGATAATTTCATCGGCAAATTCTTTTTCTGCTCCGGAGTGCAGCAGTTCTTCTCTGCTTGAAAGTCCGTAAGTACCGTGAAATAAGTAATCGCAGACCGCTTGTATTTGAGAGGAAAGTCCAATAACGACCGGTTTTACCCCGGTATTTCCAGGATGCCCCGGAATAATCATGCCCTGACGGTAAAACATCTGAAGAACAGGAAATTCAATTAGATTTGCAAACTTTCCTCCCTGCATGGGAAGGTCAGAAAGGAGTATAGCGTTAGGTCCTGTTTCCCATAAGCCCTTGTCCCAATGTTTATCTACAATAAAACCGCGTTTCATAAGAAGCTTTACGACATCGGGCGGGGATCCGCACAGAATCCGCAGATCCAGTTCGCTTACTTCGAGAAACCAGACTCCTGTATCAATTTCCGTTTTTACCATGTTCAGACCTCTCTTTCAGTATGAACCCTGTTTTTACATCCTGTCAATCAAAAATACTTTTAACAGTAACTTTACGCCCAAAAACCGTTCAGGCGCTTAGAATAATTTGCTTGTGCAATCATTCATAAAGTGTTATTCTGTCATTATGAATACACTGGTAGCGTTATGCGCACTCGGCGCCGAAAAAATACTTGCAAATGAAATTAAACAATTAGGTTACAAAACCTGCGGTAATGCGCCGGGCCGTGTTACCTTTTTAGCTGATGATGCAGGCTTATATAAAACAAATTTATGTCTGCGCACTGCAGACAGAGTATATCTTCAGCTTGGCTCTTTTCCTGCACAGGATTTTGACCAACTTTTTGAAGGCGTTGAACACATTCAATGGCAGGATTATTTTAAAAAAGATACCCGCGTAATTGTAGATAAGGTTCGTGTATATAAGAGCCAGCTTTCTTCTGAACACAGCATTCAGGGTATAACCCACAAAGCAATTTATACAAAACTTGGTAAAATTTGGAACATGTCTGTTCTGCCGGAAAGCGGCGCAGAAGCCAATGTCCGCGTATATATGGAAAAAGACACCGCGCTTATTCTCTTAGATCTTTCCGGTGATCCTCTTCATAAAAGAGGCTACCGTACAGAAGGCGGCACTGCCCCTATAAGAGA
>JAKJFV010000358.1 GCA_022704725.1 Spirochaetota bacterium | reverse complement strand
TACTTCAAGATTATCTATCCAGGTCGCAAATAAATCACCAGTCTCAAAAAGTTTGGTACGTGATTGTAAGTCAAGTTTTGCAAGTTCATCACTTAACACTATCGCACAAAGAAACTCACGCCAGAAATGGTTATTGAAACCCGGTCCGCCGGAACCTATCCCATCCATAACGTTCCCGGCTAGTAACGCGTTGGATTTATCTAGTAATTCTCCTGACCAATTCCAAACCTTTGATATGTTCTCGACCTTTTTCTTGCAGCCAATATTTGAAGGAAATAGATACAGAATCCAGATTATATCAGCTGCAAGTTGTTTTGTTTCCTTTGAAGCAAGTTGTAGCTGTTCCTGCAATTTCTCAAGGAAATTCCGCCCATGATCTTCCAAGAGGTTCCCTTCAAATTTATTACGTAAATCAAGGATTGTTTCTTTATTCCAACAACTCTTATTACTGAGTATTGAACCTGACAATGAAAGAATTCTCTGTTTCCATAATTGCGCTGCTTCATAGACAGCTTCGCGATCTTTGGTTCTCATAGTTTTTCTCTCCTTTAAATATGTTAAAACCTTACTTTATTATTTAAGCCCGGCTGGTCTGCTGTTTCGTGCTTCACTTAACTTATTTACACGAAAAGTAAACCCGCTTTAAACACTTAAACAATCCAAGGCAGAGGAATAGGGGGAAAGGAATGACGGTTCATACAGTCCATTAACTGCTGTCTGAGTATAGTCCACATAAGCCGTACAATTTGTTTTTCTAAAAAGATCTTCCGTGTCTGTTCATCTTTCCAGCATTTATCAAAGCTGTCTTTATTTTCTACAGAAAAGATAAGAGCAGATATCATTGTTGCTTCAAACACAATATCTTCTTTATTTTTTACTTGGAAAATATATTTGGGGCGGAACACAAGTTCAGTATCTGAAATCTTTACAGGGTCTTCATCTGCAAACTGCTGATTCCAACAAAGATTTACATCCTTTTCCAGCTTTTCCGGAGGAGAAGAGGGTGGAAAAATTTTACTATGAATTTCTGTAAACTGGATACTTTGTATTTGCAAAGCTCTAACTAATTCCTGAAAATCTTTTTGCACTTGTTCATTCATACAGCGGTCTCCAAAAGTAAATCATAAGGGTAATCACCTGTAGGGATTATACCCTTTGTAGGTTCATTTACTTTGTATTCCCCCGGTTTGATGTTCTTCTTACTCAATGATATTACCTGACTGCAATCTCCATCTCCAAAGGCATTTGAGTACTCTATATTCTTTATTCCTTCACGTAAAAGCGTGTGAAGCAAATCCTGTGTTGAAACGCCCTTCTTTTCTGCAATCTGCCGGGCTTTGTCCTGCAAATCGAGAGGTAGCGTCACAGAAACATCTGCAACCGGTGAGATGTAGAGCTTCCCTCCGACAGCTTCGCTGAGCCGGTTAAGCAGAGTATAGGCTGGTTTCCCTCTCATTCTTTCGAGTCTTGAAATTGCACTTTGCGTAGTACCGCAGGCCTGCGCTATATCTTTTTGAGTTAGGTTGTTTTTTTCTTTTAAATATTCATAATCGACTAAAAAAGATGAGAGTGCTCCCCATTCTTTTTCAAATTTTTGTAAAGACTCATCGCCGTCGATCAGCTCATCCATAAAGCCGACAATGTCATTTTCGTCTTTGTTCATCTTTCTTTCCTTTATTTTGGTAATCCTGATAATGCTTAAGTCTTTTCTTTGCATTATCAAGTCTTTCAGGTTCTGTTTTATGCTTTAATTCTGCATCCAGCAATATCAATTCCAGAGAATTTTCCGGATTATAACAAAAATATATTCTAACAACCCCTCCTGGCCGTTTTTTAGGTATCTTCATCTCGTGTAAATGACCATCAAGTTTTTCCATAATCTCAGTTTTATAATACTCATCCAGAGATTCAACTTTTTTTAGTTTTTTTAGAAAATCTTTTGTTAATTGATACAAATCTGGACGCTTTTTCAGCTCTTTATCAAGAAACTCCTTAACCTTTGGAGCAGCTTCTGCATCAAGAAATTGCGGATACCATGTAAAAGTCATTACACCTCACCTAGAGTATAGCATTTTTGCTATACTTGTCAAGAATTATTTTTCACGTTCGAAAGCACCTTCTTAAGCTATCCAACTCCCGTCGCAAGAGTCTGCATCTCTCCAAGCCCTTTTTGTACAAGTTCCAGCAGG
>JAKJFV010000357.1 GCA_022704725.1 Spirochaetota bacterium | reverse complement strand
CGGTAGAACAAAGAAAAAAATAGTGACTGTTAAAGAAGCTCGAGAGATTCTTCTTGAAGAACATCTTGATAAGATGATCGATTCCGACAAAGTAGCCGATGAGGCAAGAAATAGAGTTGAACAGATGGGCATTATTTTTATTGATGAGATTGATAAAATAGCAGTTACAGGCTCGAGGGGAGGAGGACAAGATGTTTCCCGCGAGGGTGTACAGCGCGATATTCTTCCCATAGTTGAAGGCTCAACCGTAAATACAAAATACGGCATGGTAGACACGACACATATTCTTTTCATTGCAGCAGGAGCCTTCAATCTTTCAAAACCGAGCGATTTAATACCTGAATTGCAGGGAAGATTTCCTCTTCGTGTGGAACTTGAGTCATTAAATGCAGAAGATTTTAAGAAAATTCTTTTAGAACCGAAAAATGCACTTACAAGACAGTATACTGAACTTCTTGGAACTGAAAACGTTACCCTTGAATTTACCGATGAGGCCATTGAACGAATGAGTACTATTGCAGCAGATGTCAATTCAAAGGTGGAAAACATAGGAGCAAGAAGATTGCATACCATTATGGAGACGCTTTTGGAAGATCTTTCATTTGAAGCAGACGAACGTGCAGGTGAGAAAATTGTTATTACGAGCGATTATGTTGATGAAAGACTTAAAGATATAGCGCAAGATCAGGATCTTTCCAAGTATATTTTATAAAAACTCTAAAGCTCAAAGAAAGCTATGCCGAAAATTTAAATATGGAAATCCATAGTAAGATTTTCGGCATTTTTTTATCCTGGAGGCTTATCTGTTATGCATAAAATGAATAGTTTTTCAAGATCAGTCGATTTGCTTCACCGAGCCATGGATGTGTCCAGCTTGCGCTATCAGGTTACCGCAAATAACCTTGCAAACTCGGAAGTACCGAATTTTAAAAGAACATCGGTAAACTTCGAAAGTGCTTTAAAAGAGGCTTTAGAGTCGGAAAAAAATTCAAAGGGCAGTTTTAAATTAAAAACAGCCGATGATCGTCATATTCAGTCAAAAGGATATATAGATTACCGCAGTGTTGAGCCAAGACGTGTGCTGGATTATACAACAACGGCAAAAGCTAATGGCAACAACGTAGATGCCGAACAAGAAGCAATGGAAGTATTAAAAATTCAGCTTAATTATCAGCTTTTATCGCAGTTACAAGCATTTGAGTTTTCTCAGATGCAGATTGTATTAAAATAATTTGGGTAATGGGAGCAATTTATGGGTCTTTTTAGCAGTATAAACATAGCAGCTACGGGTATGAGCGTTGAACGCTTGCGAACCGATGTAATATCGGATAATATAGCAAATGCCTCAACTACAAGAACGGCAGATGGCGGCAAATTTAAAAAATCAACCGTTATTTTAGAAGCAATATCGGGCGATTTACAGTATAGAAACCCCTTTGTGCCGGAGTCGCGTGACGGAGGAGTGGGAAGGGGCGTTAGGGCCTTGCGTATAGATAAGGATAATTCTCAAGGTAGGATGGTATATGACCCTACACATCCCGATGCCATTCACTCAGGTCCGAATGCCGGCTATGTTGAGTATCCTAATGTAAATATTGTAAATGAAATGGTTAATCTTATATCTGCTTCACGTGCTTATGAAGCTAATGCAACGGTAATCCAGGGCTCAAAGGAAATGTTCCAGCAGGCTCTGCAGATTGGAAAATAAGATTTTTAATGCTTGGGAGGGCTTAAAAAGATGATTAGTACATTACAGCTTTTGCGTTCAGACGAACACCATGTTGGTACTGCACCTATTACATCCTTGGTTGGCAAAACCGTTCAAAAAACAGAAACAACATCAAAAGTTCAGGGAAATTTTGAAAATTACTTGTTAGATGCACTCAATTATGTTAATGGAAAACAAACTTCCAGCGATGCCATTGCACAACAGCTCATCGTTGATCCCGACTCTGTCGATGTACACGATGTAACCATTGCTATGGCAGAAGCAAATCTTTCGCTGTCAATGGCACAAGCAGTAATCGACAGAATAATCAAAGGCTGGACAGAAATTACCACAACTCGCTGATGAAGGCGCATAATTCTCTGTTTTATAAGAAAAAAAACCGATTTAATACTTTTCAGTTGTCCGAAACTGTGATACAATAAAAAAATAGATTATTGTTCGTTCACGGGAGGGGCATGATGAACGA
>JAKJFV010000356.1 GCA_022704725.1 Spirochaetota bacterium | reverse complement strand
GGGCAAAGCTTGAAAATATCCTGGACCCTTCAAAAATAGAATTTGAAATAACAGATAAAATTTTGCAAAACGAATTTCTCTACAATTCAGAAGGTAGAAACTTAAGATGGGCCTCTGCATTTTTGGCAGACCTTCGCTGGAAAGAAAAACCAATTAATTTCGAAAAATCGCTTAAGGAACTTTCTAAAGCAGGTATAATAATTTATAGAGACAGCAGGGTTGAACTATCAGAAAACGGTGAAATTTTCTTTGATGAGCTTTTAAAAAGAAAAACCATATTAGGCTTAAGAAGTGTTTTTTATCACGAAGGTGTTATAAATTATTTGGCAATGGCATTGATGAGAACAGAAAACTATCTGTGGTTTTTGGATGTTACTGACAATGCGTGCATCATGTCTTTAAACTATGAGGAACTTAAGGGAATGATTGGCACCATGATCTCACCGGGAGAAGAACCACCTGAGATAGAGGCAGATGAAGAAGTCGAACAGACAATAAGTAAAGCCAAAATGAAAGCTGAAACTAAAGCAGAGACTGAGAGCATCAATAAAGACCGGGAAAACCCCACAACACCGAAATTCTGTAGAAACTGCGGGGAAAAATTGAGCATAGGATCAAAGTTCTGTAAAAAATGCGGAAACAAAATTTGATCATCGTTCAGAGTGAATTATTATGATTAAAAAAAATGTTGCAGGGCTATGGCTGCTATTTATGGCTTTTACGGCATTCGGCGGATTTTATCTCTATTATAAATTAAGTGGTGATGCTGAAGGAATTGAAGCCGGCAAAATTGTAGGCGGTATGCTTTTAGCATTGTCTGTTATTAGCTTTATAAAAATTAGACCGTGGAAGTAGAGGTGAAAATATGTTTTGTGAATCATGCGGTAAAAATATACCTGATGAAAGCAGGTTTTGTGAATATTGTGGAAGTGAAGTCATTCCTGAGATTTTTATTCAATCTGATGAAGACACAGACAATAGTATACATTCCGAACAAGAAAACGCGTCATATAATAAACAGGAAAGGGGGTCGCGCTACGAACAAGAGATAGAAAAGGAATATGAATATCCAAGAACTCCAAAGCCTAAAAAATCCGGCTTGATAAAAAAAGCAGCAGTATTTCTTGTTTTAGCTGTTGTATTAGTCGGAGGATATTCTCTTTTAAGACAATTCATAGGCAAGAATTCCCAAAAAACTGTTGAAAATTCAACTAAACCACCAATGGGCAGGGAAAGTATACCTCAGGAGGAACAGCCTCCCGCCAACGGTCCCGAAAACAATGGACCTGAGAACAATTTACCTGCAGCCAATGATTCTGTAATAATAAATGAGGATGATTTCAATTGGCATTTTGAGGAATATTACTATGAGATACCTGAAGGAGCTGTTGAACTTTCTTACATGGACATATTGGGGGAGTGGAAACTTATGGCTGTTAACTATTTGCCGGATACTGAAGAAATTCATTATTCCTCAGCTGTTATTAGTGAATATAGTCCTGATTCGGCCCATATGGGAGCAAATACATCGGTTTTATTAACTCATCAATATACAAAATATGATGGAGAGAAGTATTTTTATGATGAAGAAGATTCAACCGATATGGTATTGGGCAGCTATGGAGAAGGAATTTTACAAATGGCATTGGCAGATGACAAAGTAATGGATGTTATTTTCTGGGAGAAGGAAGGAAAACAGTACGGGCAGAGTTATTTATTCAGGGATGATGACAATGACGGATTTGCAGATTTGGTTTTTTCAATGGCATTTGTGCGATGAAAATTTGCTTATTATATAAGAGAGCAGGAGGTAGATATGTTTTGTGAAAAATGCGGTTATGAAAATAAGGATGATGCTCTATTTTGTGAGAACTGCGGCGAACAGATAAACAATAAGGAAACAGAAATGGTATTAGAATCAGACGATGCAGTGGCTGTAGAAACAGCCGAAATTCAGGAAACAAGCGTGGCAGATAAAATAGAAGGGATTCAAGAAACAGAAGAAATCCAAGAATCAGAAGAGATTCAAGAAAAAGCGGAGTTTGATGAAACAGCGATAGAACAATCAACTATTATTTCAAAAAATATTACTAAGAACAGTACAGGAAGCTACAGCTGGATGTATGAATTTTCATTGTGGAAAAATCCTGCAGTCCTGATAACAGCTTTTAAAGTTTCGCTTATAGCCTTGATGGTCCCGGTCTTA
>JAKJFV010000355.1 GCA_022704725.1 Spirochaetota bacterium | reverse complement strand
AATGAAATCGAAGGTTTTGCTCTTACACAATATTCAGCCCAAATAGATTGTTCAATGGTTAACGATGAAGGTACCTATGAGTTACCGGTGAAGCTTTTTTTACCAAGCGATTTTACAGTCACGTCATTATCTCCCGGTACAGTACCGATAACCTTTGTTAGCACACAGGATGAGAATGAGAACGGGGATGAACAATGATTATCGGGATCGGTACCGACATTACGGAAAATAAACGATTTGAAAAATGGCTTATTAAACCTGCTATGATTGAACGTTATTTCAATGTCCGTGAACTTGCAGGTTTTACATTGACGACTGAACTCCTGGCATCACGTTTTGCTGCAAAGGAAGCGTTTGTCAAAGCCTTGGGTACTGGTTTTAAATATTTATCGCTTAAAAATATATATATTGTAAAAAATGAAAACGGCGGGCCTCAGATTGAATTATGCGGAGATGCACTGGATTCGCTTGAAAAAAGAGGCGGAAAAAGAGTGCTTGTAAGTTTGAGCCATGAAAAAGAGTATTCAATAGCTTTTGTTGTTATAGAGGGGTAATATGGAACGAAGACCAAAAAAAAGAGAAGAAAAAAAACTCGCGACAACTTTCTATTCTAAACAGAAAATACTTTGTCCTATATGCAAAAAAGAATTTGAAAAAGAAGAACTTATGTCCGGAGGAGGCCGTCTCATAGCAGGTTCTCTCACCGATGAATTGAGGCGGACCTATGAGGCATCTGCCCGTTACGGTACAATTTATCCGTTGACCTACACGATGGGAGCATGTCCTGTCTGTCATGCCGCTTTTTTTTGGAATGATTTTGATGAAAAATTTGAAGATGATCTTATAGGCATAATTCTCGATAATGAGCCTGACAGAAAGAAATCTGTAGAGGCTGTTTTCCCCCATTATGATTTTAAACGGAATAGAACGCTGCTCGATGGAGCCGCTGCTTATTATCTGGCGCTTCTGTGTTATGAAAAAATGCCCAAAAGCTGGTCTCCAACCATAAAAAAGGCTCAGATTTCTCTTCGTCTTGCCTGGATCTGTTCAGACCTCGACAAGGAATGTCCGAACCGTAATTATGATTTTACATCACAGGTTTTTTATCGTAAGGCCTTGTTCTTTTATCAGGAATCGTTAGTCTTAGAAATGGCTCATGAGGAAGATATAGCCGGCATCGGTAATTTTGGTCCCGACATTGATAAAAATTACGGGTATGACGGTGTTATTTATTTATGCGGTCTTCTGGAATACAAATATGGACAGAAAGAAGATATTCCTCTGCGTTTAAAAAAACTCGATGAATTTAAACGTGCCATTGCCCGTGTTTTCGGCTTAGGTAAGTCTTCAAAAAGCAAACCCGGTCCCTTATTGGAGCATTCAAGAAATTTATATGACACAATTACGGCAGTACTGAAAGAAGCAAATATTGTAGATATTGATGATGATGAACCTGCCTCAGAGGAATAAGGGATGCGTGTAATTCTTTTGTATCTGTCTTACGATGGAACTGACTTTTGCGGGTGGCAGAAGCAGGAACATGAAAACAAAAAAGAAAAAGTCCGGACGGTTCAGGAAGTGCTTGAACGGGCTCTTGAAATAATCCATAAGCAAAAGGTTAGTGTACAGGGATCAGGACGTACCGATTCTGGAGTTCATGCACGGTATCAGGCTGCAACCTTTATTTCTCCTATAGATTCCATTCCTGTTGAAAACTATGTAAGTGCAATTAATTCCTCTCTTCCTCACGATGTCCGTATTCATAGCGCCTCTATTGCTCCCGAAGGTTTTAATGCCCGTTATTCTGCGGTGAGCAGAACCTACCGGTATTTTATCTCCTGTTCAAAAACCCCCTTTGCACATCAAATGCGGTATATTTGGTTTTTAAGAAAGTTTCCGGATATTGCAGTATTAAATGAAATGGCAGCCAGCCTTCACGGAGAGCTTGATTGTGCCTGTTTTTGTGCCTCCGGTGATGAAAGCCTTTCAACCTGCCGTTATATTTATCATGCAGGATTTTTTATGGAAGGTGAGACCCTTGTATTTGAAATTTCTGCCAATGCTTTTTTGTGGAAGATGGTCAGATCTATTGTCGGTACTCTTATTGATTACGAGCAAAAGGGGTATGGATGTAAAGAATTTATCCGCTTGCTTGAAACTAAAGACCGCAGCCGTGCCGGTCAAACAGCACCTTCTGCGGGTTTGTTTT
>JAKJFV010000354.1 GCA_022704725.1 Spirochaetota bacterium | reverse complement strand
CGTTTGGCTTCTATAATAAAAGATTCAGTTATCGCCATAAAGAAATGTCTCCCTTTTACAATTTATTCTTTTATGAAAGCTCGTGTAAAATATTTACAACAGCATTTCTTTCCGGGTCTATAGTTTTTTTTGAAGATGCTGGTACATACATTTCCTTAATTGAATCCGGCATTACAATTGTTTCGCCGCACCATTGCTTTATTGTTTTTGCCTCCAGCGAAGGGTGATTTCTTGCAAGCAGCACAACTGCTCCCTCATCTGCTTCAATTACATCGCTTTTTTTCTTTGCCGCAGCCCATGCGCTTGCCGTTGACGGATCAATTATCCGTTTGTATGTAATATAAAAATCCTGAAAAGCTTTTTCCATTTCTTTCGGATTTACCATGGAAGGATACACAAGTCCTCTTATAACAGCAGGATTTGCAAAAAATACTTCTTCAAGCCGTTCAATATTTGAAGGGTTAACAGGATCAGACGGCCCCCGTTTATTAAGAGGTATGACAGAATCAAGAATTGTACACTTGCCCTGTGCATCTGCAAAGAGTGAGGCTGAACTGTCCGTAATAAAGCCGTTAACAGGAAGTGAAAATTTCCAGCTGTAAAGACCTGCTACAAGGTTCCCGTAATTGCCGGCGGCGAGGGCATAGTAAATGTCGCTGTGCACTAGTTTTTTTAAACGGGTAAAAGCGTAGGTGTAAAAAAATGTTTGAGGCAGGAGCCGTCCAATATTAAGAGAATTTGCAAGCGTTAAATTATACCTTTGAATAAGATCCTGATCGGCGTAAATTTCACGTGCGGCTCTAAAGCAGTCTTCTTCTGTTCCGTTTACTTCAACAGGGTAAAGATTTCCCCCATTCCATATACAATCGCTGTCTTTAAAACCGCGCATACTGCCCTTCGTATAAAGAAGGATTGCCTGAAGCCTTGTCTTGTTTCTAAATGCATGAGCAAGGCAGGCCCCTGTTTCACCGTTAGTTACAGCCAGAACCGTTGCTTTTTTATCCTGCATAATGAGAATATGTTCGAGACAGGATGCAAGGTATGAAACACCAAAATCTTTGTGCGAACCTGTCGGCCCGTGATACAGTTCAAGAACGAATAAGTTCTTATCAATTTGAGAAAGGACTGGACTAAAGGGAAAGGCCTTTGCTGCAATAGTCTCCGAAATAATCGGGCTGAATTCATCTTTAAGAAGTGCCGATGTGAGAGACCCTGCAATCGAATTAAAAGGCGTGCTGTCATCCATATGAAGGATCCAAGGACGTAAGTTTTCCTCATATGCAGGAGCATACATTCCTCCGTCTTTGGGGACGGGCTGAACAATAGCCCTGGAAAAGCTGACTTTATCTTTATTATTTCTAGTACTTACAAACTGCACAGTTTCCTCCGGTTGTCATGATTTTAGCACATTTATTGCAGTATGACGAGACTTTCCGTCTCTTTACGTGAGTCTGTTCTCATAATTTTGAAAGGGATGTCCAGTAGAAGCTTTTTATATCTTATGCTTTTGGCGAAATACGGTATTTAGTGACAAATGCGCAGGGTCTATAGGTCATCTTGGCCTGCCTTAATCCCTCATCCCCTAAATCCTGTTCCCTGTTAATATAGGTTATATCTGCGGGGAGAGACAGAGCTGTTGCCCTATTTAAATACTGATACACGCCCTTGTAGGAATTTATGCCTTTTTCAAAGTGAACACAAAAGGAGCTGTTCCCAGGAATTTTTTCACCTAAAGCCCAGCCAACCGGTTTCCCGTCTGCATAGACAACTACGCCGGAAAAAACCATGCAAATTTTTTTATTTTCAAGGTCCATACTGTTGAGTGCTTCGACACATTGAACATAGTCTGTTGGAATAGCCGGATCTCTGTCTGCGTGCCATTCATCGAGAACTTTTCGTGCATCCTCTTTTGTATAACCGTCCAGAGGTTTTACTTCGGGTGTGTAGGCAGCCTCAAAGGCGTTTACAAGATTTTTCTTTTTGTGAAACGATTTGCCGGGCAGAAGAGCAAGATCGTCTCTGTAATAGAGGTAATCCGCATTATCTCTGTCATCAATAATATCATATGAACCTTCGATCTTTTGCAAAAAATCTGAGGAAAGCTTATCTTTTTGCGAGGCGCTCATATTTTTCCAATAATCAAACTTTTTTAAAAGCTCAATTACCTTTTCTTCATCCCCGGCTGTCATGAATCCCAGCAGAGAAAAAAAGGTTCTCCC
>JAKJFV010000353.1 GCA_022704725.1 Spirochaetota bacterium | reverse complement strand
CTGTATGATATCAACAAAAACAGACAGGAAGTTGAGGACATAAAGGCGCGTTTAAAAGAAATCGCAAAACTCCTTAAAAACCTGAGGGATTATGCAATAAGCTACCTTGATTCTGTGCTCGCAAAACTCGATAAAACACTTACAGAACGCAAAACAAAGATCACTAATATTGAAACTGTCGATGTCCGCGAGGTTGTTAAGCGCGACACTGCCCTGCGCTATGATGCTTCCACAGGCTATTTAGGAACGGCTGTTGCAACCGGTACAGAGATTATGAAGGTAACTCCCTTTGACAGAATCTTAATTCTACGGAAGAGCGGAGTCTACATTGTCTGCGATGTTCCTGAAAAACTCTTTGTCGACACCGGCATGTGGTACTGCGGACTTGCAGATAAGGAAGAACTGTCAAAGGTTCTCTTTACCGTTATTTACCGCGATCCTAAAACAAAATATGCCTACATAAAAAGGTGCCGTATAGAGCAGTTTATTATGAACAGGGATTACATGATTGTGCCCGACGGCATGCAGATAGCTCATATAGATACGCGCGAAAAATTTTCTTTTGTACTCAAGTATGCGCCCAAGCCGAGACTTAAAATTTTGGAAGAAAAATTTAAAGCAGGCGATTTTGAAGAAAAAGGCGTTAAGGCTCAGGGTGTGCGGCTTGCGGTGAAAGAGGTTAAGGGACTGACGCTGGAAAAAGATACAAAGAAGGTGAAAAAAGAAGCGGAGCCTGTAGACGAAAAACAGGATGACATGCCGCTGTTTCATCAGGATGAGGAAAAAAAAACTCCTAAAGGGAAAGCAGCAGTAAAAGAGACGGCTGGAGATAGTTCTAAGGCAAAGCGGACACCCAGTAAGACTGATAAGATACCTGAGGCAAAAAAGGCTGATACATCGAAGGTTTCAGCAGCCTCAAAGAACTCAGGGCCATCAGTCAAAAAAGAGACTGTGAAAGCGGCTGCAGAACCTGCAAAAAAACAGAACAAAACGCCGCCTGCATCTGCCAAAAAAACTGAGGGAAACGCTAAGGTAAAGGCTGCAGTCAAAAAGACATCTTCTTCTGCATCCGATACTGCTTCAAAGCAGAAGTTAAAGAAACCTGCCCCCCAAACGAAGGCAGGGAATAAGCCGGTTGAAAAAAAGACGGTAAAAACTGATAAAAAACCGGGTAAAAAGTAGATTATATAGACCGGGTTGTACATACAGTCTGTACAGGGTAAAAATTTCTAACATATTGCACACGATTTTGGTAGCGGTTTACAGAAACTAATGGTATTATGTATCCGGGAGCTCTGCATGATAGTTACAATACCGCGGCTTATCGTTTTTGTATTAATCTCTTTCGGCGCTTTTATTGCCCTGCTGCTCGGCTTGGTTCGTTTTTTCCGTTCCAATCAAACATGCGGCAATATATTTATTGGCATCATGTTCATCTGTAATGGAGTCTGGATGTTTATTGGTGCATTGGATTATCTGGGGCTTTCTGTTAATTTTCCGTTTGATTTATACCGCATCCAGCTTCCCCTATTTACTTCGGGTGTATTATTGCCGTATTTTTTCTTCGCGCGTCTTTATAAACCTTTTTTTACATTTAAACCGCATCACATACTCTTATTGCTTAATCCTGCTGCAACAATTCTCATTTGCCTTTTTTTTAATGATGACTTCTTTTTCAGCTACAAAATCATGGGGCTTTCTTTAATTACAACTGCTGCTTTTCCGACCCTGTTAATATCAGTTGTGTTATATACTTCTGCCCTTCAGTTTCTTATTCTTTTGGTGGTGTTGTTTGTACGCATTATCCGTCTTTTAAAGTACGGAAGCTCGTTTTCTAAAAAGTTTTTAAAAGTTTCTGCTTTTCTTTTTAGTTCTACTATATTGGCTGCAATATTCTGGGTTGTGGACAGGCTCTTGTCATTGGGCTTTCTTCCCTATTTTTATCTGTATACATCTGTTCTTTTTTGTACAATCTTTGTCGCGGGCTCAAATGTTCAAATGTATGATAAAGCGCAAAAGGCCTGAGTTTACCGGTTTCCCTTTGAGAAAAGAGAGTCAATAAATTTCTTGGCAAAATTTACAGCAGGACCGAGCATGAGAACCATGCAGAAGGTTATTACACCGAATTTTAGACCCAGGACCATGGAGAAAGCCATAAAAAAAGCATCGTAACATATTCGTAAAATTCTAAAAGGCATTTTTGGAATAAGTTTTGATAT
>JAKJFV010000352.1 GCA_022704725.1 Spirochaetota bacterium | reverse complement strand
AGTCTCATGCGGAATTGCTCTTGATGCTGCAACATCGGGACCGGTCGTTAATGAGCGGATGCAGACGTCTATAGAAGGCGTCTTTGCCTGCGGCAATGCTGTTCATGTTCATGATCTGGTCGATTTTGTCACAGAAGAGAGCATCAGATCGGGAAAAAGTGCAGCCCTGTATGTACAGAAAACCCGTAAACCGGCTTCTCTTAGAATTTCTGTGCGGTCCGGAAACAGGGTTAGATACACAATTCCTCAGTTTGTAGACAGTCTTGATGAGCCTTTCAAAATTTTATTCAGGACTGCAGATGAATACCGTAATGTACATATTTGTGCATACAGTAACAATAAAAAAGTAAAATCCATTAAGAAAAAAATCGTCCGTCCGGGAGAAATGCTTTCTTTCGAAATGACAGATGCAGATGTAATAAAAATACAGCATGACATTACCGTAGCAATTGAGCTGCCGGAGGAGGATGTAGATTAATGACAGACTTACCAGTAACAGAAGAACAAATGACCTGTATTATCTGCCCCATGGGCTGCTCAATGGAAGTACGTATTGAACATGACGGGCTGGAAAAAAGAGTCTTATCGGTCAGGGACAACGGATGTCCCCGCGGAGAGCAGTATGCATTTAAAGAAGTACGTCATCCGACAAGAACATTAACTACAACAGTTGCTGTGAAAAACGGAGAGGCTCCTCTTGTTCCCGTAAAAACAAGTGCTGAAATTCCAAAGCAGTTTCTTTTTAGTGCAATGGAAATTCTTAGAAGGATTGTTGTCGATGCACCTGTTTCGTGCGGACAGATTATTATTAAAGATTTATTAGGAACATCAGTAGCTGTAACAGCTTGTGCAGATGTAGAAAAAAAATAAAAAGTTCTTATATAGGTGAGGAGTTACAATGAAAAAACACGGGTTACTCATTCTTGTCGTTATGCATTTAGTAGTATTATTTTCGTGCCAAAATAATAATGCAGACAACATTCATCAAAAAACATCCGGCAGCAGCGCATCAGGCAACGAATTTAGTGTGCTTACCTATGAGCCTTCCGGAGTTTTACCGGCCGGCGTGAAGTATCCGTCTGTGTTTATTCAGTTTTCAAAGCCTGTTGTAGCGCTTCAAAAACTTGGAGAGGTAATGACTTCCTCTCAAGTAATGAGTATTGATCCCCCTCTGGAAGGAGTGTTCCGGTGGTATGGAACAAGCCTTTTATGTTTCGAAAGCAGTGAAGAAATTATACCGCAAATGGAATATACCGTAAAAATACAGGAAAAACTTGTATCTATAGACGGAGAAATGCTCAAGGGGCTTAATTCATTTACATTTAAGACTCAGGAACTATCCCTGCTGTCAATAATACCGGGATATGAGGCCCAGAAAAACGGAGCCTTTGTTGACGACCGCGATGTCCCGCTGGATCTTGCATCCGATATTGCCCTTGTTTTTTCGTATCCGGTAAATCCGTCTGTAATAAAAGAATATATTGAAATACGTGATCAAAATAGAAACTATACCTTTTCTGTTAAGGCTGCTGCAGATAAGGTTCTTCAGCTTTCAGTCAAGGATGCCTTCGAAGAGGATTCCACAATTGCTGTTGTTTTAAAAGCCGGAGCACGGTCAGAAAAAAATTATTCAGGCACTGCCTCTGACCAGTCATACACCTTTGGAACATTAAAGCCTCTGGTGAATACGGCAGTTCATTCAGAATTAAGAAGCTACGGAAAGTATTCAAATCCGGTGCGTATAATTTATTCTCATGAGCTTTCAAAAGGTCTGGAAGACTCTATTTACACAGGTTTTTCAACGAATCCTCCAATGACGATAACAAAGGATAATATTGAAGTAAGAGGCAGTACAATTACCGTCTATGGTCTGCC
Source organism: Spirochaetota bacterium (assembly GCA_022704725.1). Classification (GTDB taxonomy): domain Bacteria; phylum Spirochaetota; class Spirochaetia; order Treponematales; family Treponemataceae; genus JAAZLA01. Next base: position 346 of record JAKJFV010000352.1, on the reverse strand, counting down.
GGTAACCTTTGAGCAGGATTATGAATTGATGTTTTCCGGGCTCATCACCGATGTATACGGCCGCAGTTTAGACGATGCAGTTTCTGTCAGCGTGCATGTGCCGGCAGCAGAAAGCTATGCGGGTTTTAAAAATTACGGGTTTGCCCTGCTCGAATCACAGTTTCATCCGAAACTTGCCTTTGAATATCAGAATATTTTACCCGGCTCATATTACATGATTAATGATACGATGACTGAGTATGACGAAGCTGCTATTCCCAAGAACACAAGGATGTTCGAAACAATAGATATTCTTCCGTATCTGCAGAAGGTTGGGAAAGAAAATTTCGGTTATGCAGTTTTTTAT
>JAKJFV010000351.1 GCA_022704725.1 Spirochaetota bacterium | reverse complement strand
CAAGAGGCTTTCCCAGCCGAAAAAAGATTTTGAAGATGATGAAGTAAAAATTGAAAAATCCAATATACTGCTCATTGGTCCCACAGGCTCGGGTAAAACCCTTCTTGCAAAAACTCTTGCACAAAAACTTAAAGTTCCTTTTGCAATAGCAGATGCTACAACATTAACAGAAGCAGGCTATGTAGGCGAAGATGTTGAGAATGTATTACTTAAGCTTATTCAGGCAGCAGGCGGCAATGTTGCAGCTGCAGAAAGAGGAATAATTTTTATTGATGAAATTGATAAGATTTCACGCAAATCTGAAAATGTTTCAATAACACGGGATGTTTCCGGTGAAGGTGTTCAGCAGGCTTTACTAAAAATTATTGAAGGTACTTCTGCCAGTGTTCCTCCTCAGGGCGGAAGAAAACATCCTCAGCAGGAATGCATAGCTCTTGATACGACAAACATTTTGTTTATTTGCGGCGGAGCTTTTGTTGGTTTGGAAAAAATCATAGATTCCCGCGTTAATCAGCATACCATGGGTTTTGGCGCCTTAGATTCTGCAATAACAGAAGAATCTAAGATGGATTTATTGAATCAGGCAATCCCCGATGATCTGGTAAAATTCGGTCTTATTCCGGAACTTATTGGACGTCTCCCAATGGCTGTTGCACTTAAAGAACTTACAAAGGAAGATTTAACCATAATCTTAACCGAGCCGAAAAACTCTATTGTAAAACAGTTCAAGGCATCTTTTGCCTATGACAATGTAGAACTTGATTTTACAACTGAGGCTATTGATGCTATTGCAGATACCGCAATAAAACATAAAACAGGAGCCCGCGGACTGCGCTCAATTGTTGAAAAACTTCTATTAGATATTATGTTTGAGGTTCCGTCTGTTAAGGATCCCAAAAAGCTGATGATTACAAAGGATGTGGTTCTGCAGATTCAAAAAGCAGATATTTCACTTTTAGAAGATCAAAAAGCTTCTTAATACGAATAAAAAAAACTTCTGTGACAAACAGAAGTTTTTTTTTACTTTACAAGCTGTTCAATTAATTCAACCGTTTTGTCGGCTGTTTTTTCCCAGGAAAAACGCTTAACCCATTCAAACCCTGTCTTTATAAGTTTTTCTTTTAGTTTTGCATCTGCCACAATGAGTTCCAGGCATCTGGTAATATCTTCCGGATTATCAGGATTAAAATAAAGAGCATTGTCGCCTGCGATTTCTGTTAAGGCTCCGGATTTAGCACAAAGGACGGGAATACCGGTGGCCATTGCTTCTATGACAGGAAGCCCTACTCCCTCTGTTGCAGACGGAAAAACACAGGCATCGGCACAAGAGTAGAGTTCAGGAAGGTTTTCATGAGGAAAATAACCTGTTAAGAAAATATCTGATGCATAAGGCGACTTTGCAGCTTCTTCATGAACAATACCGGCATCAAAGCCGTCGCTGCCGGCAAGAACAAGTCTATGGGGCAGTTGTGTTTTTGCTTTAAAAGCATTGAATCCTTGTATGAGTTCAATGTGTCTTTTTGACGGATGATGAATTCTCGATGCATAAATAAAATACGGTCTTTTAATAGAAAAAGGTTTTATGGTAACGGTGTCGCCTTCAAGTTCTGTATGCTGATAAAAATGACTGTGATCCAATCCATTATGAATAACTTCAATTTTACTGCTGTCAAAACCAATATTTACTAAGTCTTTTCTAATAAATTGACTCGCTGCAATTATTTTTGTGACCTTTTTAAGTTTATACAATATTAACTGCCGTTCAAATAGAGAATTTGTTCTTTTTAATGTTTCAGATACAATTTCCTGTACAACAGCTACACCGGGAATGGAAAAAAACAAGGGCAAACTATGAATTCCGGAAGGATATAAAATTACGTCATATTTATTTTTTTTGGCAAAGCTTTTAAGAGAAAAAAAATGCCAAAGACGTTCTGAGCCTGGACTATCCGGCAGAGAAAGCCCTGTATAAGTGGTCGCAACATTCTCAGAGGTATACGTATAACGATCTAGTTCTGAACCGAATAGTTCAAACTGATGCGGTGTATTTTTTTTTAGATTTTTAACAAGTGAAATTAAGTATGAACCTACCCCTGATCGTCCATGTTCACAACCAAAGGTATCGATAGCAATTTTCATAGACTTAAATTATAGCATAGTTTTTTTTTCTATGCTATACTTTTCAATATACTATGAATAATGAATCAAATACTTTTAAAGATTTG
>JAKJFV010000350.1:1890-2235 GCA_022704725.1 Spirochaetota bacterium | reverse complement strand
TAATGGTGAAGGGCAGTTTTGCACGACATGCAAATATTAATGAGTCAATTCCTGATGATGATGCAATATCCTATTTAAGAAATTACGGTATTCGAAATTCCTCGGTTACCGATGGCGGTATACATAATTATGCCAACGCAGGTGCCGGTTATTTGGGGTATGCTCAGGAAAACTTTATGTTTATGGACCAGGATACAAAGATGCTAATTGTCCAAACAGCATTGGATGCTTCTTATACCTTTTATACAAGTTCTGCAGGCAATATAAGCCTGAATACCGGCTGGACATTTGAGTTTATAAAAAATAAGGGTGTCCAAAATGCAATGTTCGGTTTTTCAAAACCTG
>JAKJFV010000350.1:0-1867 GCA_022704725.1 Spirochaetota bacterium | reverse complement strand
TACTGCAGCCGATGTTGAGTCGGCCAGGGAAGTTTGGAAAGCAGCTCTTCATAATACACTTGCAAATTATGTGTATTTTTCTATCCGGTATGCATACTAGGGGTCATGGTGCAGAATATACAAAGAAAGTTTATGTTTTTATACTTGAACACAGGAGGCGGTCATGTTTCAGCTGCCCGTGTTTTAAAACAGTCTATTGAAGACAGCTATGATACTGCAGCTGTTGAACTTCTTAACGGGTTTGACCGGTCCAATTCGCACTTGAAGCTCTTTTTTGAAAAAGGCTACCATGCAGCTCTTACTTTTGCTCCCGGTGCATTTTCATTAATTTATGAGGCGGCAAAACTGCGTTTCACACAAGCATCATTTTCAAAGATTATTAAACCGACTACCTCTGTCAGCCTGGAAAAAAAATTCAGGGAATATGGCGTAACTGACGTTGTAAGCTTTCACTTTGCATTGACAACATCTGCTGTTAGCGCAATACGCCGTCTTGGAAACACCATACGGTTGTCGGTTGTCGTAACAGATCCCTTTACCGCGCCCCCCGCCTGGTTTTACGAGAAAAATATTCAATATTATGTCTATTCACAGCAGGCAAAAAATGATGCGGTCACTAATTGCGGAATTCCTGAACACAAAATCTCTGTGGCGCCTTTTCTCATTGGAAAAAAATTTTTGACACCCTGTAATCCGGAAGAGTTGTTGATATACAAAAAGAAACACGGATTTCCTGTTAATAAAAAACTTGTACTGCTGGCTGGAGGGGGAGAGGGCTTGCCCGGTGCTTTTGCCATAGTCACCGAATGTGCTAAAAATAAAGCAAAGTTTTCGCTTGCAGTTGTTTGCGGGCGTGATAAGGCAACGTATAATAATTTGAAACTTCTTAAACTAGCGTATCCCTATTTAGACCTGCATGTTTTCGGCTTTGTAAGTTTTATGGATGAATTGATAAAGTCTTGCGACTGCGCGGTTATTAAGGCCGGACCTGCAACTCTTATGGAAGTTCTTCATAGTAAAAAGCCTGTAATAATTTCAACATACATACATGGGCAGGAACTGGGGAATGTCAGGTTTGCAGTTGAACATAACTGCGGATGGTTTATTCAAAAACCGAAGGCAATTTTTGAAAAAATAAACAATTTGTTTTCTGATGATCAGTATTATGACAAAATACAATCTGCCTTGGAAAAACTTCCTATAGAAATCAATAATGAGAAATTTGCGCGCATCCTCATGGAAAATCGATAAGATTGTGCGCTGTCGAAGCAGGGGTATTTGTGACTGAAACAAAAAAAAGAAAGTTTCTCTTTCTCTATCTCAATACCGGAAGCGGACATATAACACCTGCCTTGCGCCTTAAGGACAGCATTGAGCGCGTATATAATAAAAATGATTATGATATAACAATTATGCACGGATTTTCTCCAAAACAGAAATTTGCACGACTTTTTTTTGAGTCCGGGTATCATGCATCCTCTGCAGTATGTCCGGCTGCATACAGTGTTATTTATGAAATAAATCAATTAGCTCCTGTTCTTTGTATTTCAAGAATTTTAAGTACATGGAAAACACTTCCGTATCTTCAAAAGTATATACAAGATAATGGTATAACTGATATTGTTTCTTTTCATTTTGTTTTATCTCCGCCGGCAAGACGAGCAATAAGGCGGCTTAACAAAGGAATAAATTTTACTATAATTGCAACCGATCCCTTCTCCATTCATCGATCGTGGTTTGAAGTTAAGGATGCTGATTATGTTGTTTTCTCACAGCAGGTTAAAGACCTTATGCAGCATTCCTTTGGTATTCCCGGGATACAAAAGTGCTGGCGGGAACAGGATATTAAGGTCTTTCCCTTCATTTT
>JAKJFV010000034.1 GCA_022704725.1 Spirochaetota bacterium | reverse complement strand
AATACAATTCTCAATACAATTCTCAATACAATTCTCAATACAATTCTCAATACAATTCTCAATACAATTCTCAATGTTGCTTTAACGCTCTTAAAAACACTTCAGTAGAGGTGTTACTACATTTAGGAGGATGCAAAAAATGAAAAGTAAATTTTTTGCCATGCTGCTTATAGCAGTAATGCTGGTTCTCTGTGCTGCCTGCGATAACGGAGCTGTGCACAGTGAAGATCTTGTTTTAAAAAACGGTACTGTAATTACACCGGAAATTCGGGCTAAGCTTGAATCAATGCGGCCGGAAGCTGATGCTGTACTTGCCTCGATAATTGGTGAGGAAACAGTTTCACGTGCTGCATTGGATGAGGGTATATCGTTAGATCCCGATGAGTACGATGTTTTAAAAGATGAGTACATTGCATTATTAAAACGTGAATTCGGGGATGAGTACTATAAGTATTACTATGAGGATGTAGAGGAAAAAGCTATCCCTATCAATAATAATGATCGTGCATCTTTTGAGGTACCAGGAACTAGCGATGCAATGTACCAGTATTTCATTTGGATGCAGCATAAATCTGATATTTGGCCATGGGGTGGAATAAATGTAGCTCGTACTGAGTTTAAGGGACGCAGCAGGATTCCAAATGAGTACGGCGTCTATCCTACTACATATTTTTCTGCACAATACATTAGTGTATCGTTATCAGATTCACTGACACCATTAAAGAATGCTTCCGGAAATGGTTATGCAAAAACAACCGTTTATGGTAACTGGAATTCCGGATTCTTAGCTCCTGCTGCAGGTTCATTTAAGTCAATACATACTGTAACTGATTCCCGTGTTACTGGTACATCATATACATATTCTTGGTGAAGTTATTAATGTTATTACCTGGAATAAGTAATCTTTTCCGGGTAATAGCAGATTAAATTAGTAGTTTATTTAAAGAGGTTTTTGGTGAAAAGGTTTTGTGTTTTAATCTCAATTTTAGGTATATTTTATTCCCTTTCAGCTCATGAAGCTTCGGTTCCACTGGATAAAGGACAATTGAGTGTATCGTATGTTTTTTATCCACGACATTCAATGTCGCGGTTACCCATTTTTACAATGGACAGTGAAGGTGAAATTATTTCATTTTCAGGTATCTCGCTAAGTGAGAATTTTTTTTCAATGTCTGGTCAAGGGGACTTTGTTAATCTCGAATACGCCATTATCAATCCTTTTTCTATCGGCATTAGAAGTTCCTTTTTAGGTTTTGCTGTAAATGGTTTTAAAAATAAAGACTGGAACTACTGCACCTCCTTTTATGCTCGATTTAATTTGATAAGCCATTCAGCGGTAAGATTTCATACTGTTTCAGAGTTATGGTGTAACCCATTGTTTTCAAATCAGCCTATTACGAGTCCCGAATCACGCTATTTTGTACTCTATAATACCGTTAGCGGGAATCTTAGTATTTTAAATAGCAAGGAAAAAGAGTTAGAATTAAACACATTCATAGATTTAAAAGTAATATCAACATTAATGCATCCGAAAAGTAAGAATCGAGATTTATGGCTTCAAGGGCTTGAGTTAGATCAAGCAAAAAAAGATAAAATTGCTGTCGATATATCGAGTGGTTCAAGGCTGGCTTATGCTGTAGGTTTGGATTTATTGTACAAAAAAATGGCAATTAACCTTGCTTTCCATTTTCCAATAATGAGACTAACTAAGTATGGTTACTCTGTAGAATTATCAGCTCCATCTTCAGATGCTGTAGATTTTTTGTTGAACAATATTCAGCTTACGTGGTCTTATAGATTTTGACTAAATTTATTCATAGATTTGTATATAGAAACCAATTCGTAGTATTTTAACTACACTAGAATATATAGGTTTTAATAGTCCGACCGGTCGTACTAAGAATTACTATAACCTATTCTCGCTGGTTTCTTCCCCATCATCCAGTAATCTTTTCCCGAAAAAGCTTATTCCTAAAAGCCCGAGGGGGGCAGTAAAAAGAATGGCAACGACGGCAATGGCAAGTATGGTGTTTCCCTCTGGCAAACCTGCACTCAGGGCAACGCCTCCGAGGGCAGCCTGAACGGTAGCCTTTGGAAGGTAGGCGATGACGCAGAAGAGTCTTTCTTTAAAAGTGAGTTTTGAAAAGGCCGTTGCAAGGATAACTCCCAGTGAGCGGAAAACTAGACCTGCACTTACTGCGAGTAGTCCTTTTAAACCTGCCTGTCCTGCTGTTTCTATGTCGAGAGAAAACCCTATGAGGACAAAGAGAATAATTTCAGCAAATATACAAATTTTAGATAGTTTTTGCGAAAGCTCATGCGCAATGTGTTCGTGCTTTTCAAGAATAATAAACCCGCAGGTCATGAGCCCCAAAAGGGAAGCGAAGTGAAAGCTGTCCCCAACCTGTACAAGAAGTGTTCCGCATATGAGCAGGATGAGGGCTTTTTCTGTAGCCCTGATGCTTGTATATTTTTTTGAAAACAAAAATGAAAGAATAAAACCAAGAATAATTCCAGACACAATTCCTGCAAGTATTGATACCGGCACGCTTATAACAGACTGCAAAACTGAGCTCTGTCCCCCGGCTGCGAGCGATAAAAACACAGAAAACAGCGTGATTGCAAAGACATCATCAATGGAGGCGCCTGCAATAATAATTGTCGGAACCTCATTTTTTTTGCCGCGCCCCTGTTCTTTAAGCGAGAGCATGGAGGGAACAACAACGGCAGGAGAGACTGCAGAGAGCATGAAGGCGGTAAGACCCGCTGCTGCCCAGTTAAAGTCAAATATCAGTCTGATAATAAAGGTTAATGCTGTTCCTTCAAAGATGCAGGGAATAAAGGACATAAGGAGGGCGGTAAGGCCTGCTTTTTTTAGGGTGGCTTTGCGGATGCCGAGGCCTGCACGAAGAAGAATGACTATGAGGGCGAAGGATTTTAAAAAAGGGCTTAGGTCCCACAGAACTTCGGGGCTCAGGTCTTTAATAAAGACTGAACACAGAATACCGAAAATAACCATTCCCAATATTGAAGGGAGCTTTATTTTCCCAAAAAATTTACCTAATATCCAGCCGCCTGAGAGAATGAGCGCCAGCATAACGTTGAAAGATATTGTCTGCATCATGTGATCCTTTTCGATTACTGTAATGAGAATAAAGGCTTTTTGCAAGGGCGAAAGAGAGGCTCATAATATTTATCCGCAGATGACGCTGATGAACACAGATAATCGGGCAGAGCTGAAGGAGAGGGAGAAAATGGCGTGGAGTTAAGTTAAATAAATAGCAGGTAGACGCCTATCGGCAGCGGCAAAGAATCAAAAAGAAGTATACTTGTAATTATACTTGCCAAGCTGAATTTTATACTGTATATTTCATTTAGGAGGAAAAAAATGCCACAAATTTCCTTATACGTAGATGAAACAACACTAAAAAAGGTTGAATACGCAGCTGCAAGACAACATAAATCTCTGTCAAAATGGGTTATTGATCAAATAAAACCAAAAATTGATCCAATTTATCCTACAGATTTCGAAGATTTGTTTGGTTCAATAAACGATTCAACATTTACACGATCGGAAGAATTAGTCTTTGAAAATGATGTAAAAAGGGAAACCTTATAATGTATTATTTAGATACAAATACCTGTATTTACTTTTTAAATGGTAAATATGAGTCAATAAAAACAAAAATATTAGAAACTCCATCAAACGATATCTTTATTCCATCAATTGTTAAAGCCGAATTACTACTTGGTGCTTATAAAAGTAATAGCAGGAAAGGCACAATCGATAAAGTTGAGAGGTTTTTGGAACCATTTGAGATTATATCATTTACCGATCAAATGACATATATTTATGCAGAAATTAGAAGTCAATTGGAAAAAAATGGGAAAGTAATTGGTCCCAATGATTTACTAATAGCTTCAATTGTTCATTTTTACAATGGAATTTTGATTACAAATAATACAGAAGAATTTAAGAGAATAAAGAATTTAAGAATAGAAAATTGGGTAAAATACGCATAACAAAAGTTTCAGACCGATAAAAATCTGTTTTTCCTCTGTGTGGTTCGTGCTGAACGAAGTGCCCGTGTAATCCGTGTTTTTTCTTATCTGTTTTAATCTGAGTTATCTGCGCAATCTGCGGATAATCAGATTTCTTATGTATAATATTCATGAAAGGAAGTATTTATGATAAAACTTGATAATTTTTCAATTGAAAAACAAAAGACCCCGTACACTTGCGCGTATGCCTCTGTGAGTATGGTAACGTCTTTTTTGGGCAGTAAAGTTGATGAGCAAATACTATTGAACGAGTTTCCTCCGGGATTTTTGGGCGCAACACCTTCTAAGATTGTGAAGGCTTTTAACAAGTATCTTCCCGGTTTTAATGTTCGCTATGAGATTAAAAGAAAAAAGAACCTGCTGAGCTTCATCGAAGCAAAACTGAAAGCCGGAATCCCTGTTCCATTCATTTACTTAACAGAAGATCATTTTAATAAACCCCATCTCACCTCTCATTACTCGGTAATCACAGGTATAGATACTGAAAACAAAAAACTGATAATTGCAAATCCCTTCGGATATGAGCAGGTAACTGATATTAATGAGATGTTGAAAAGTATGGCTTTTAAGATTAAAGGTCCCATGCCCTTTGTTTTAAAACTCGCCATCTTCCTAAAAGTTCTACGGGGATATATGATTTTCGATATTGCAAGAGACTGAGAAAAGAGTATCCGCAGATGGCGCTGATTTACACAGATGCTAGGGCAGAGCTGAAGGAGAGGAATAGGCTCGCGCGAAGACGCGAAGACGCAAAGAGAGAGTTAAGAAAATAACCACAGATGAACAGGATAATCAGATTTATCGCAGTGAATAGAATGAACGAGAAAAATCCACTTTAATAACTTCCTTGCATTAACGACCCGAAGGGGCGTATGGACACAGATGATGGGATAAAGAATAGAAAAAAAGTGATTAGAAATCACGATAAATCTATTAGTGTGAATCTGTGGTCATTATTCTTTATGATACAATAAATTGGTGTAAACTAATGCCGGAATAACAATAATTAAATACATATTTCCTATGAGTTTCTTTTATTCTGTCTTTTTCTCTATGTGGTCCGTGTTGTGCAAAGCACCAGTGTAATCCGTGTTTTTTCTTATCTGTTTTAATCTGAGTCATCTGCGTGAATCTGCGGACAAAAAAATTATAAAAAAGTATTCCAATTTTTAAACTCTGTGATATACTATACAAATGTATTGTTAAAATACAGAATGAAAACAAATAAGGAGAAATAACATGACGCTTTTTGAAGAAGGTTTTAAGCTGCTTGAAGAAAAATTCGGCAACGGCAAGGACAATCTAATTTCGCTTGCCACCGTTTCAATTAATCCTCAAGGCGGAGGTAATCCTCAGCCTGTTGTGCGCGAGGTGGATGCTCACTATGAGGACGGCGTTTTTTATGTAATGACAAATACTCAATCCTACAAGATGCAGCAGATAGCAAAAAATCCTCAAATTGCATTTGCGGTAAGCGGTCAATGGTTCACCGGTGTCGGAACTGGTGAAAACCTGGGCTGGGTTATGAAAAGTGAAAATGCTGAGCTGAGAACAAAGCTTAGAAAAACCTTTGCTGCCTGGTACGATATGGCAAATAACGAAAAAGATGAAAACTGCTGTATACTAGCCATCCGGATTACAAAGGGCACTTTAAATATTAATCACTGGGAAAAATTATACCACATGGATTTTGTGAATAAAACCACCATGGATTCTAGCGGTGTACTCTAGGATTTTTGTATGAGTGTTGCGCTTAAAAAAGCAGTTAAAGATGCCCTGCCTCTTATTCACAGGCTTCAAATAGATTCGTTTAAAGCCCTTCTGGAAAAGTACCAGGATTTTTCAACTAATCCGGGAAATGAGGGCTTAGAAAGGATCGAAGCGCGGTTTAATCAAAAAGAAACAACCTATTACCTCATTATCTATAACGATGAGCCTGTCGGCGCGGTAAGAGTGTATTACTCCGAAGAATTAAATTCGTGCAGAATAAGCCCGATGTTTATTCATCCTGATTATCAAAATAGATCTTTGGGTCAGGAAGCGGTACAGATATTGGAATCCTTGTATCCGCACGTTGCTGTTTGGACGCTCGACACAATTGTTCAGGAAGCGAAGCTCTGTCACTTTTATGAAAAGCTCGGCTATAAAGATACCGGTAAACGGGAACAGATAAAAGAGGGGATGGACTTACGGTTTTATCGTAAGGAAAAACATTCTCATAATCAGGAGTAGAAACTTTATGAACGAGAAAACCAGATGTCCCTGGGCTGGAAATACAGCTATATATACAGATTATCACGACAAGGAATGGGGGCGTCCTGTTCATGATGATAGAAAGCTTTTTGAACTCCTTATTCTTGAGGGCATGCAGGCAGGTCTTACCTGGATAACTGTGCTTAAAAAAAGAGATGCATTTAGAGAGGCCTTTGACGGCTTTGATCCGTACAAGATAGCTTTGTACGACGATGTAAAAATACAGGAACTGCTGGGCAACGAGAAGCTGATTAGAAATCGTCTTAAGATGCATGCCTCTGTGACTAACGCAAAAGCCTTCATAGAAATAATTGAAGAGTATGGAAGCTTTGATAAATTTATCTGGAGCTATGTGAATCATGAGCCTATTACGGGGCACAGGAAAAAAATACAAGATGTACCTGTTTCGACACCTCTTTCCGACAGAATTAGTAAGGACTTAAAAAAAAGAGGGTTTAAATTTGCCGGTTCAACGATCATATACTCATTTATGCAGGCCGCAGGTCTGGTCAACGATCATATTATAGACTGTTTTGTGTATGAGAAAGTTTTCAGTTGTACCAGATAGAATTATGTCTCTTTTCACTATTAAGAAGGAAGCTTCTATTTTTTTCTACTCCTTTTCCTAGCTTTTTAGTATATTATTAGCATGAAACGAAAAACTTTACTGCTTGTATGTACAATACTCATTCTCGCAGGCTGTGCGAAAAAAGCACAAGGAGAAACTCCTATGAATTCAGTTTGTTATATAGAACCGACAGAGGAACTTCGCGCAAAACTCACGGCGGAAGAATACAAAATACTTGTTGAAGCGGGGACAGAGCCGCCTTTTAATAATGCCTACTGGGATAATCACGAAGACGGCATCTATGTAGACAAAATTGACGGAACGCCTCTTTTTGCTTCCAGCACGAAGTTCGATTCGGGTACCGGCTGGCCGAGTTTTTTTTCTCCAATTGATAATGCTGCTCTTATTCTCATTGAAGATACATCCTTCGGTATGAGCCGTGTCGAGGTGCGGTCAAAATCCTCAGGCGCTCATTTGGGACACGTATTTGACGACGGTCCAAAGCCGACCCGAAAGCGCTACTGCATAAACTCCGCTTCTTTACGGTTTATTCCAAAAGTAGATATGGCAAAAGAAGGGTACGGGGACTTGAGCAAAAATCTTTTTTAAATAAAACGAACGTTCGTTCTATTAATTATCAGTCTTCAAAAGTGCAGTATTTCCTCCCCCCTTTTCTTGCTTTTTACAGTATCAGGCTGTACACTACAAATACTAAAACCATAAGGAGCTGTTATGGAACCATTACAAAATTTAAATGCAGATACTATGCTTCTCTCTCAGTATTTTCAGTCGCTGGCGGGAGGAGAGCGTTCCTCCGAAAACCTTGAAAAATACAGGGCGGTTCTTGAAAAAGCCGATGCCTTCATGGTTAACGATGCCATTGATTATGTTCTCGAAGGTGCAGCTGATATCAATTCATATAAAATTCCTGCGGCACGTCTTATCCGTTCATGTGCGGAAGCCCTCGATAAACAGATTCTGCCCTCATATAATCCGGATTCTGCGGTTTATGCTTATGCTGCAGCTAACGTGAAAATTTCTATATATTTAGCTGATATTCAGCAGTTGTCTAAGGGTATTTCCGACGGTTCAAAGTCATTACTGGACTTAAAAAATGAACTGGAAAAATTTGAACTTATTCAAAATCATTACATAGATCTGCAGAACGGTCTTTTTTCAATGTTCGAACAGGCTTCTCCCCGCCACCGCTGTACTTCTTTAATGTGGGCTATTCAGGATGATGTGATTGCACTCTATAAAAAAATCTATGATGAGACGATGACTTGTATAAAAACCGGTACTCCTACGCCTCTTTTTTGGAAGCATCTTGGAGAGTTCTATATAACAGCCGGTTCATTGGTTTACCGGGAACGTACTATTTTGTATCCTGCAGCATACCGGTATCTTTCTCATATGGATTCGGGCGATTCGACTGCTTCTCCTGCTGCTGCCGCGAAATACGGAGACGTCGGGAACGCCAGCGGCGGCTCCTTGGTTTCTTTTACGACCGGAGCTCTGTCCCTCGAAAATCTTGAACTCATTCTAAATCTTTTACCGCTCGATTTTTCTTTTGTAGGACCCGATGACCGTGTTCAGTATTATTCCGATCCGCCTCACCGAATATTTCCCCGCTCGCCTTCTGTTGTCGGGCGCCTTGTCGAGAATTGTCATCCTCCAAAAAGTGTTAATAAGGTAAAGGAGATTATCAGTTCTTTTAAGGACGGTTCGAGGGACAGAGCTGAGTTTTATTTGACTATTAAAGATAGGTTTATTCATATTGAGTATTTTGCCGTCCGCGATCATGACGGCGCCTACTGCGGTACTCTGGAAGTAAGTCAGGATGCGTCGCATCTAAGGTCTTTAACGGGAGAAAAGCGGCTTTTGTAGGTTTGTTATAATACTGCTGTTTTAAATAATAGTATTACTCTGTCCAGGTCCGGACAATTTCCACCGCAGCATCTCTTTCTTCTTTTGATGAAAAACCAATAAAAATAATGCCGCTTTTATGTGTGACTATTTTGAGCGTTTTGTCCTGTGCGTCCTGTGCGTCCTGAGCATATATGTCTGCATTGCTTTGAGATTCTTTTTCATTATGTTCATAAGCCAGAGTCGGAAATGATGCAATATCAGTTTTCCAAAGAAGTCTGCCGTCTGCTATAAGTGCGTTTTCATACACGCCGCTTCGTTTTTTTAAAAGATCTTCCCGAATTACGGCTTCAAGTCCTGCGATTGCCGCTCCGTCAATGACTAGTGATACAAACAGGTCTAATTCCCGGAAAAACTGTATAAAAACTATGAGCGGAATTAAGGCTGCTGCCGCATAGAAAAGCCTGTGTGATGTTCCTCTTAGGTGCAGAATTTTACTGCCGAGTTTGTTGTCGAGAGCTTTGCCTCTCCAGAAAATAGAGACATATTGTACGAGTAAAATAAACAGCGCGATAATTGGAATATACTTGGTTATTATAATCATTGTAGTATAATATATAGAAATTAATCTCACTGTGCAATTGCTTTTTTTCAAAACGGGTGACAGCTTTTTGCTTTTGCAGTGTTATATCTTATGACAAGGATAGAATAGGCTATGAAAACAGACGAACAGCTTAGCATCGACAATTTCGGCGCTCTTTATGAGAAATTCGGGCCTATGGTGCTCCGAAGATGCCGTTTTTTACTAAAAGACGAAGAAAAAGCCCTGGACTGCATGCAGGATGTTTTTGTACGTATCCTGGAACGTAAAGAAACAATCACTAATGTGTGCTCCAGCCTTTTTTATACTGTTGCTACCCGTGTTTGTCTGAATAAGATCCGTTCCGATTCTGTCCGCTGGGCTCCGCAGATTGACAATGTTCTTAATGAGATTGCTGATAATTTACGAGCCCGCCATGAAGAGGTAACAGATACTGCAATATTTTTGGATTATCTTTTCACGGATGCAAAAGAAGACACTCGCGATATGGCTGTTATGCACTATGTTGACGGGCTTACCCTCGAAGAGACAGCTTCACAAATGAATATGTCGGTTTCGGGGGTTCGTAAAAGATTGTCTGTTTTACGTAGAAAAGCACTAGTTTGCGCAGGAGAA
>JAKJFV010000349.1 GCA_022704725.1 Spirochaetota bacterium | reverse complement strand
GGGAATACCGGGGCCGTTGTCAATAGCCTCGATGGTAAGTTTTTCCGGGGTAATATAATATCTCATTATACCCCCGTTGGAATGTACTACCTGATTTATTTCAAGTTCGTAACTCGCAATCCCTATTCTCCGGGTTAATGCAGGTTCTATACCCATTCCTTTTAGTATTTTTTTAACATCTGTCGATGCTTGTCCTGCTGTTTCAAAATTAAAAGGTTCTGTATTAAACTCTATAACGCGGTTCGGCAGGTTTTTTAAACTCTTAGCTGTTTGAAGAAAATTTGACCGTTCAAGTGTTTTACCGTCTTCCAGAACGAGGGTTTGAGCATTTTGATTTTCACTTTCAAGCCGCTCAACTTCCTTATTCATGGCAACGAGGAGGGCTGCAATGACATCTGATGTTGTAACGATTCCTGCAAGTTCGTTATCAGTATTTAATACAGGAAACCGGCCGAATTTGTATTTATTAAAATAGGAAACTGCAAATGACAAGGGCATATTCTCCTGTAGGACAATAATATTTCTAGTCATGTGCTCTTCGCATGGGTCATCTATCCAGTTTTTATCAAAGGCATTGACGATGTCATCCATCGAAATTATACCAATAAGGGTATTATTCTCTGTTATTGGAACACCGGTAATATATTTTTCTTTCATTTTACGCTGAATGTCGCGCATGGTAGCGCCGGGAGAGGCTGTTACAACATTCTTAGTCATAACATCTTTAATTTTAAGTTTAAAGAGAAGCTCAACGACTGCTTCGGGCGATGAATCTGTATTTAATGGTATTGTCGGCATAGTCTGAGTATAGCGTATTCTTTAAAAAAAGCACAGTCCTTTAAAGACTGTGCCTGTATTCGTATAAAAATGCTGAAGTCTTGTTATAAAACATGCTCTTCTATAAACCGGGCCAGCCCGTCTTCGTTATGGGAAAATTTGGTAACATGGCGTGCTGTTTTTTTTATGCCCTCAAGCCCGTTGCTCATGCAGACGCTATGGTACGCATACTTCATCATCGACTCATCATTCCAGCTGTCCCCGAAAGCCATTGTTAATTCTCTTGGAATTGAAAGAAGCGTGCAAAGATGTTCCAAGGCTTCGCCCTTTCCGCTAGCAAGCGGCATAATTTCAAGAAAGTAGGGCTTGCTTGTAAACATCACACAACGGTCGCCAATCATAGGGATAAGTCTGTCTTTTAATGCAGAGACAACGTCAGGGTCTCCGGGAATTATCATCTTCGGGTGCCCCTTTTGCAGGCAGGATTCAAAATCCGGTGTTATACTCACCTTAAGTCCGCTGAGTTTTACATCCAATTCTGTCCATGTGTTCATTTCCTCTACGAATATTGTACTTTCATTATATACTTCGGGAAAAAGACCAATTTTTTTCGCCTCTGTATTTGCGTACATGAGCACAGAGGGTTCTACAAATCGTTCATAAATAGGCAGCCTTGCATGAAGGTCGACAATGACAGCCCCGTTTTGAGAAATTATATAGCGACCCTCTTGCGTACCTGCAAGTTCAAGACGTCTTACGTAAGGAAGAATTGCATTGTCGGTTCTTCCCGATGCAATAACAATGTAGATGCCTTTTTGTGCTGCTTTTCTAAGTATATCAACAGTATAATCAGAAATAGAGAGGTCCTCTTTCAGGAGTGTATCGTCAAGATCAACTGCAATAATCTTTATGTTTTTCATGTTTTATTACCGGACAAAAATAAAGCAGATAAGGGCAAGCGGTATAAGGTAGTAGGCAAACCATTCCAGTTTCCCTTTTCGTATAAGTGCTAACAGAAATTTCAATGCAAAAACACCTACAACAAAGGCGGCAATGCAGCCGAGTAGAAGAGCCTGAACAGAAATAGCCTGCGTCATGGTTCCCAAGTCCCCGAGTTCCAGAACAAAGGCCGCAAGAATTGCAGGGATTGAAAGAAGAAAAGAAAACTCTCCGGCTGTTTTCCTGTCCATACCAGCTGCAAGGGATGCAGAAATTGTTATGCCGCTTCTTGAAATTCCGGGGAGAACACCGATGCCCTGAGCGGCTCCTATTATTAGTCCCTGAACAAGGCTTATGCTTTTTGCTTCATTTCCTTCATTTTTTCGGGACATCTTTGAGCTGATAAAAAGAAGTACTGCGGTAACCATAAAACCTGCAAAAACTACCTGAATAGGGAGATCCGGAATAATTTTTTTAAGTAATATTCCAATAACTCCGGTTACACCGGTTGCCGCAATGAGGGC
>JAKJFV010000348.1 GCA_022704725.1 Spirochaetota bacterium | reverse complement strand
GCTCATTTTTGAGCCACGGCCCGATCACAATATCCGGTTCCTGCACATCTTTGGGAATGGGGAATGCTTCTGCAGGGCTTTCCTTATACATTACTATAACTTTGCATTTATCCTGAGAGGCATTGAATAGTTCTGCATAGGAAGCGAATTCGCTTTTATCGGTCCATACAATTACCGGTTTTTTATACGTTTGACTGCAGGCTGATAAAAATAAAACTGCTCCCGCCGCTGTCAGGGTGAGAACAGTTTTATATGCTTTTTTTAGCCATCTATGCACCGGCGCTTTCCTCCGCTGCCTTATAAATAGCGGTAAACACATCATCAATATCTCTTTTATCCAAACTTGAAAAAGCAATACGAAGATGATTTTCATCTATTGAAATTGTACCAATTTGATACTCATGCAGCAGTTTCTGCCGCAGTTTTTCTGCATTGACGCCGGTACAGGCAAAACTCATGAAGTAGCCGGAATTGAAAGGAAGGGGTGTGAGAACCTTGTGTCCTTTTTTTGTTTCTAAGAAGGAGCGGACTTTGCGGTACCGGCCTTCAAGAATAGTTTTCAGCTCTTTTTTCTCATTTTCAAGATTTTCGTCGGCAAAAACCTTCATCATAATAGCCTGTCCTGGAGTACTGCTGCAGGAAACTGAAGAGCGTATAGCTCCCATCAGTTTTTTTTCAATAGCGTCATAATGAGCTTTTTCCAGTCCCTTGCCAGCGAATGTTAAAAATCCGCATCTGAAACCCCATACATAATCTTCTTTTGTCGGACCGTCAATTTTTACCGCTACTACATTCTCATGAAGATCGGCTAAATAGCTGAAAAGTGACTGTTTTTCAATATTCTCTTCATAGGCGAGGCCGAAATAGGCGTCATCGCACCAGACCATTATCTTTGTGCCCTTAGATGCAATATCTTTTATTACAGCGCAAATATCGGCTGCTTCCTTAACTGTCGGGGAGTAGCCCGAGGGGTTTTGAGGAAAATTGAGGATAAGTTTTATTGTACCCTGTCCGGCATGCTTTTCTAATGCTTCTCTAAAAGCCGGTATGTTAAATCCGCCCTCATATCCGTCGCCCCAGAACATTGGAAACTGTTTTAACACAGCATTTCTTCGTGTTTCTACAACAAGCGCATAATTATCCCATGAAGGATCACAGGCAATGAGTTCCTCTCCCTCGTTTAAAAAGAGGTCGCACAGGTAGGAAATACCTGCGGTGAGGCCCGGTACAACGACCGGCAGTGAAAAAGTCTTGCCGTTGAGATCCGGATTTTTTAAAACAAGCTTTTCCTTCCATGCATTTCTTAACTCCGGCAGCCCTGCAGTTGGTGCATATGCAACCGATTCTGCTGTGGTTAATCCGGGAAGCTGTTTTTGTACACAGGGTAAGGCTGCCGGTTTTCCGTCATTAACGGTGATTCCGACAGTAGCATTTGCTTTTTTACCAAACTGCTTTGCTTCTGCACTTTGAGCAATGATTCCTTTCGGAAAAAACAGCCTAAGACCTAAATCGGAAAACATGTTTCCGGCTGGAGATGATTGTAAAATCTCGTTTAATTCTTGCGCTAAAAAGTGTATCATGATACTGTATATTACTATGAAACTGGTATAGGTTGTCAATCTGTATAAACATTCATTTTAATTAAAATTTATGTAAATTCATACATTTTTTACACTTTCTTTGGGGAGTATATGACAGAAAATTCAGAAAATAATAGAGCTTTTGAAGAATGCAGTAATCTTATTAAGGACTGCAGAAAAGAAGCATCAAAGCGCATTGTAGGACAAATTCCTGTTCTTGACGGCATTTTGACAGCCCTTATTGCCGGCGGCCATGTTCTTTTGGAAGGAGTTCCCGGTCTTGCTAAAACCTTGGCGGTAAGAACTTTTTCAGATATAACCGGCCTCGATTTTAAGCGTATTCAGTTTACGCCGGATCTCCTGCCGGCCGATGTTGTCGGCACGCTTATGTATGAACCTGCTGCCGGAGGATTTTCTGTACGGAAGGGGCCTGTTTTTACCAATCTTGTACTGGCAGATGAAATTAACCGCGCCCCTGCTAAGGTGCAGTCTGCACTTCTGGAGGCAATGGCAGAATCGCAGGTCACTATCGGGGATCAAACCTATAAACTTCCCGATCCTTTTTTTGTACTGGCTACCCAGAATCCAATTGAACAGGAAGGGACCTATACCTTACCCGAGGCTGAACTTGACCGTTTCTTATTGAAAATAACAGTTCCTTA
>JAKJFV010000347.1 GCA_022704725.1 Spirochaetota bacterium | reverse complement strand
TGTCGAGAAAGCAGGCGGTATTCTTATATTGAGTGCAGATCACGGAAACTCCGACGACATGTACGAGCATAATAAGAAAACAGGCGATGTTTCAAGAAAAGAAGACGGAACACCCAAAGCAAAAACCTCGCACTCGTTAAACCCTGTTCCCGGCATCATCTATGATCCTGAGTACAAGGGAGAGTACAAAAAAGAGCTCAACGAGGGCTTAGGCATTTCAAGTCTCGCGTCTACTGTTATGAACCTTCTAGGCTTTTTTGCACCGGAAGATTACGACAAGAGCTTAATTAATTTTTAATCCGCTATAAAAATGTCTGCCGTGAATCTTAGTTTACGGCAGATATTCTCTTGCTTTTTATACTATACTATTGTATAGTACTTTTATGAATACCACCGGCTTCCCCTCTCCCGCACAAGGCTATGAGGAAAAACCCATAGATTTAAACTGCCTTCTCATAAAAAATCCTGCTTCCACCTTTATAATGAAATATGAAGGAGACTCGCAAAGTCCTGAGGGTATATTTAGGGGAGATTACCTTGTTGTTGACTGTTCTGTAAAACCCGTGGACGGAGCCCTTGTTGTACTACGCCATGAATCCGATTTTATCTGTGTCCGCTTACAGCTTTCGAGAAGCGGGACAAATCAGGCTCTTTATTATACCCGGCTGAATAAACAATACCGCTGCAGTGAAGTTTTCGGCTGTGTAAAAGCAGTGGTGAGGCTTGTATGATTTTTCATGTCGATGCAAACAGTTTTTATGCCGCCTGTGAATGTTTATTCCGTCCGGATCTTGACGGTAAACCCATAGCCGTTCTTTCCAACAATGACGGAGTAATCATAGCGCTTAATCAGGAATGCAAAAATCTGGGGCTTAAAAGGGGCGACACTTATTTTACCGTCCGCGACCGCTGCAGAGCCTGGGGAGTAAGCGTATTCAGCTCAAACTACACCCTCTATGCCGACATTTCCACCCGGCTCAATATTCTTTATTCCGCCTTTGCACCTGAAACTGAAATTTATTCCATAGATGAGAGTTTTTTGTATTTTCCAGACTGGAACAATGCCGATTTTCCGCAGATGGGGAAGGACCTCAAAGATCTTGTTATGCAGGGCGTGCACATGCCTGTTTCTGTCGGCATAGCACCGACAAAGACACTTTCCAAGCTGTGCAATAAGCTTGCCAAAACAAGGGGAGGCGTATGTTTTTGGAACGGCCTTGATCAGGAAAAAGAGCTCAAAAATATAAAAACCGCAGATATCTGGGGAATAGGTTTTTCTAAAACAAAAACACTTGCACGGCACGGCATCTATACGGCTTTTGACCTAAAAAACATGAGCCTTGACAAGGCGAAAAAACTGCTTACCATTCAGGGCATGAAGACAGTACAGGAGCTTAACGGCATATGCACTATTGACTGCATTACGAGGGAAAAAAGACAAAATATAACAACATCAAAGAGTTTTGCGCAGGGAGTTACCGATCTTCCCCAGCTTGAAACAGCGCTCGCAGAATACACACAGCTTGCTGTTTACAGAATGAGAAACGAAAAATCCGCCTGCGCTTACATCTCGATCTATCTCATGACTGCCCGGCAGTACGACAGAAGCAGAAAAGAGGAGGAGTATTTTAACGGCGCTACGGCTCAATTTAATCATCCTACAAGTTTTTTACCCGAAATTCTTGCAGCAGGATCTGAAATTCTAAGAACTATTTACCGCGAAGGGTATAAATACAGAAAGGTTATGGTAAATCTTTTGGGATTGGAAGCTGATAACCGGGTGCAGGGCGACTTGTTTGAAGACAGCCTTATTATAGACAAAAAAAAGCATGATGCAGTCATGACAGCCTGCGACCATATAAACCGCAAGTACGGGCGTCTATGTCTGCACCCGGGCAGCCGTAATGCCGTAAAAGATATAACGCCGGACGGGCAGTATGCTCAGTGGCATATGAAGCGCGATTTTCTGTCTCCCTGCTACACCACACAGATAAGCGTTGTTCCGAGGGTTTGGTAGGTTTGTATGGAAATACTACAGCAGGAAAAAAGAGAGAACATACTCGTAGGAACAAGCGGATACGATTATCCTGAATGGAAAGACGTTTTTTACCCGAAAGAAATAAAGCGCTGTTCATTTCTGGATTTTTATGCGCAGACATTTTCTGCAGTGGAATTAAACTATACCTATTATAAGATGCCCGGAGAAAAGAGCATACGGGATCTTGAGGCAAAAACAGAGAGACCTTTATTGTTCAG
>JAKJFV010000346.1 GCA_022704725.1 Spirochaetota bacterium | reverse complement strand
TTGATCATGTCTTCTGTCTCTGCACCTTCGAGCATTGCTTCCATGAGTTCATCGCTGAACATAGATGCTGCATCGAGAAGTTCTTCACGGTATTTTTTTGCATCGTCTACGAGGTGTGACGGAATTTCTGCAACACGAATTTGTGTTCCGCCTTCGCCTTCGAAATACAATGCTTTCATGCTTATGAGGTCAACAACGCCTTCGAGCTTATCTTCAAGTCCGATCGGAATTTCTACCATGTAGGCATTAAGACCGAGTTTTTCACGAAGCTGCATGCGCACCTTAAACGGGTTAGCTCCGGTTCTATCGCACTTGTTAACAAAGGCAATTCGGGGAACATGATACCTCTTGAGCTGACGGTCTACAGTAATTGACTGTGACTGAACACCTCCAACAGAGCAAAGTACAAGAATTGCTCCGTCAAGAACGCGCAATGATCGTTCAACTTCTACGGTGAAGTCAACGTGACCGGGGGTATCAATAACATTTACCGTGTGATCTTTCCACTGTACCTGTGTTGAAGCAGACTGGATTGTAATACCGCGTTCGCGTTCCAGTTCCATGTTATCCATTACAGCACCAACGCCGTCTTTTCCACGGACTTCGTGAATTGCGTGAATTTTATCGCAATAGAAAAGAATACGTTCTGACAGGGTTGTTTTACCCGAGTCAATGTGGGCACTGATACCGATATTCCTCATTTTGGAAATATCAAAGCTCATAGTGTATGTACCTCTCAAATATAGTTTTTGCAGTATAGTTTGGTATTATCTGCAATGATTTCAATAGAATTACATTCAACGCATTTTAGCGGAAAAAATCGATAGTTTCAAGTAGCTAACCCTGCTGCATGAAAAGAATGCCCTTATATTGAAAAGATATAAAAAAATAAGTTAATTTCTAAAAAAAACTAACTATTCAATTGAACTGTTATGGAGTATAATTTTTTGATAGAACAGATTAACACCGCTGCGGAGCCGATGCAGTTCTGCAGGAGTCTATGCTCGAGAGTGAAATAAGGGAAGATTATTGTAGAGGAGAAACAATGCAGTACGGTTTTTTTGATGATGAAAACAAAGAGTATGTTATAACAAAGCCCGATACTCCCCAGTCATGGAGTAATTATCTTGGTTCAACCGAATACGGTTCTGTTATAACCAATAATGCAGGCGGCTATAGTTTTTATAAGTCCGGAGCAGGCGGAAGATTTTTACGCCTTCGTTTTAATGCCGTTCCCATGGATCAGCCGGGTCGTTATTTTTACCTGCGTGATAAAGATACAGGCGATTACTGGTCTGCATCCTGGCAGCCTGTCGGCAAGCCGCTGGATTCATATAAAAGCGAATGCCGCCACGGTACCGCTTATACAAAAATTACGAGCAGCTATGCCGCTATTGAAAGTGAAACAACCTATTTTGTTCCGCTGGGACAAACTTTTGAATACTGGAAATTAAAGCTTACAAATAAAGATACAAAAAAACGCACTATATCGGCTTTCAGCTATTGTGAATTTACCAATCAATGGAACACGACGCAGGATCAGGTAAATCTTCAGTATTCTCTTTTCATTGTAAAAGGTGAACGGCGAGATAATTTTTTACGCATCGTTAGTCAGGATAACCTTACCGATCTTTCAAAAGACGGGGTTGAACTGCAGGGTGATCTTTCTATGAGCAGCTGGATGGCCCTTGTCGGAGCCCCGGTTAGCGGACACGACACAAGCCGCGATGCCTTCATTGGAACATACGGCGGCTATCACTGTCCGAAGGCTGTACAGGAAGGCAAATGTACAAATTCCAATGCATATGGTGATAATGCCTGCGGTACCTTTCAGACTGATATTGAGCTTGCTCCCGGTGAAAGCAAAGAGTTTTTAATAATGCTCGGCATCGGTCATATGGAAACTCACGGAGTCCGTGCTGTTAAGGAATTCGGCAGCCTGGAGAAAGCAAACGAAGAGCTTGCAAAGCTTAAAAAAAGCTGGCATTCAAGACTGGGCAGCTTTTATGTAAACTGTCCCGATGAAGACATTAATCACACGGTAAATATGTGGGGCTTATATAACTGTCTCATTACCTTTGCATGGAGCCGCGCTGCAAGCCTTGTCTATAACGGGGAGCGTGACGGCTTAGGCTACCGCGATTCTGTTCAGGACATATTGGGCGTGTCTGCTGCAATTCCCGAAGAAGCCGAGAAGCGTCTGGAACTTATGCTTTCGGGTCAGGTGTCAAACGGAGGCGCCATTCCTGTTATTAAACCGGTGGGCTTTACTCC
>JAKJFV010000345.1 GCA_022704725.1 Spirochaetota bacterium | reverse complement strand
TCAGGATGAAGTACTCAGTACCGTTGAAGCATCCGCCTTTTATCATCCTTCCATTGACTACCGCCAGTTTACTTTTAAACCGTCATCGATCGAACCGCTTCTAAAAAAGCGTATTGCAGACGGCCGGAGACTGGGAGAAAAGCTTGATCCTGTTACTACTCTTCGCGAAAGCAGAAACACTATGCTCAAGCAGCTTGAGACCTTCGATAAAACCTATAAACGTTTTTTAAATCCCCATATTTACAAGGTTTCTATAAGTGAAAAACTAAAAGACCTTAAACTTATGCACATAAACAAACGTATTCATTAAAAAAATAGAACAACCTGTAGTTTTTCATAAAAGGCGCGATCCTCATAGATTGTGCCTTTTTTTTACGGGAGGTATTCAGTTTTAATATTTTTTAAAGCCTGCACCAGTTTCATTTTTGTATTGTAGGAGCCCCCGGTAAGATCATTCAGTTTTGACCGGGCATCCTTCCTTGCAGAATTATCTTGATACGAACAGGTACAGGTTAAGCTTGAAAATTGGTATTCCTTTGAATGTGCTATTATGGTTTTTTCATCACATAAAATAAGCGGCCGGATTATTGTAACCGGGTACTTGTCATAGGTAAGACGGGGAGGCATAGTAGAAAGCTCACCCTTTGACAATGCATTCATTAATAAGGTTTCCAGCATATCATCTAAATGATGACCAAGAGCTATCTTGTTAAAACCATGTTCGATTGCAAAATTGTTTAACTCAGTTCTTCTTTGAGTGGAACACCACCAGCAGTTCATTTTCCTGCCCTCTTTTAAACGGTCAAGAACGCTTATAGTAATTGTCTTTACTTCAACATTCCAGCTTTTAAAAAGAGATAAAAGCTCGAAAGACAAGGGAGGACTTATATCAGTTGCAATATGAACAGCAGTAAAAGAAAACTTTTCTCTATGCTGTACAAGCCTGTGAGATAAGTAATGAACAAGAGCAGTAGAATCCTTCCCGCCCGAAACGCCTATAAGAATTGAATCATTTTCTTCTATGAGATTATAATCAAAAACAGCTTTATCGATTATTCTGAATAACTTCGGTTGACCCATAAAAAAAATATAGCATAAAAAAAAAGGAGTATCCATATGGATACCCCCTTCGTTAGTTACGGTAATAAATTACTCAGTTACTTCTTCGGAAAAAGTTGTTACCTGAGTTTTCTTTTCTTCATCGGAAGGCTTCCAGTTTTTTCGAACAAGAGCAACAAAGAATCCTGTTATGAAAATTGTGGAATATATACCGGAGATCATACCGATTATTAATGCAAGTGCAAAATCTTTCATGCTGCCGGAAGTAAAGATAAAAAGAGATATTACAGCAAGCAACGTTGTCACAGTAGTAATTATAGTTCTGTTTAAAATTTCTGTTTGAGAAAGATCAAGTATATCGCTGAATTTTTCTACCTTAACAAGCTTAATATTCTCACGGACACGGTCAAGTACAACAATAGTGTCGTTTATTGAATAACCAATAATGGTAAGAATAGCAGCAATGGTAATTGAATTAAATTCCATTTGCGTAAAGGTGATTACAGCTGCCATAATTAAGGCATCGTGTACAATTGCTAAAACAGCACCTAAGGCAAAGTCCCACTTAAAGCGAATGGTTGCATAAACCCAGATTAAGAGCAATGTGGCAAGAACAAGAATAATTGACTGTGAAACCAGAGACTTTGAAAACTGGGAAGCTACATAATCTGTTTTTACAACTGCAATTCTTTCTTTACCAAACTTTTGTGAAAGAAGCTCGTACACCTGACTCTGGATTTTTTTACTCATCTCGGTGTCTGTGCCGTCATCGCCTACGCGAATCTGAAAGGTATTCTCTGACGGATTTCCGACAGCCTTTACCAATGAATCGCTGATGCTTTGCAGGGCGGAACGCACATCTTCAATTTTTGCGGTAAATGAAGGATCCGAATAAAACACCTTCACAGGAACCGATGATAAAACATTTGAAAAAGCTGAAGAAGTAAAAAGTTCTGAGGCTGGAGTATCTGATGAGGCCAGTAATACAGAAGTAACGCTTTCTACAGCATTCATTGCCTTTACCAGTTCTCCGACGGTCTTATAATCAATGTAGCCGAAAGAATGAGTTGTTTTTTCAGAACCCAGACCAGTTACGACTAAATCGATACCCTGGGCAGAAGTTTCGATGGTTATAGAAGAAGCTCCTCTATAGCTTACTTCAAAGGCTGCACTGCTTACGCGGACTTCCTGAACTAAACCTGGTTTAAAATCTATACCAAAGT
>JAKJFV010000344.1:298-2299 GCA_022704725.1 Spirochaetota bacterium | reverse complement strand
AAAAGGAGTTCGCTTGCCCATTGTTCAGCCTGCTTTGCGCCTTCTATGAGAGGTATTCCGGATGTTTCTGTCCATCCTTTTACGGCTATCATCCCGTTTATTGCGTCAACAGAAATTATTACTCTTTGTTTGCCTATTGCCTTGTGCAGTTCCGATAAAAACCCGGTATCCAGTTTTCCGTCCTTCCATGCAGAAGATCCGATAATTACCTTTTCTGCACCGAGCGATATAAGCTCCCTGGCTTTTTTTACGTCGCGTATTCCGCCCCCTGCGCGTACTGAACCTTTTCGAAGGAGGTTTTTTAGAATGGGAGTATTTAAGGTCTCTCCTTTTTGTTTGCCCTCTTGTATTATATTGCCTAAGGCTGCATCGAGATCTATGACCGCGGTTTCTCCGTAAAAAGAGAAATCTTCAATGAGTGCGTCAGAATCATTTCTTTCGAGTACAGGCTCTTTGCCGTTTTTTAATTGAACGACCTTGCCGTCCTTTAAATCGATTGATGATATTACCATTTTAAAAGTATAACAAAAAAGGACTTTAGTTTCAATAAAGCACTCGATCTTGAATTTTAACAATAATAAGCTTTATAATTAAGAAATATTATTTAAAAAACTTGCTTTTTTAAGTAAAAAAAGTTATGCTGTAATAACACTAGTATGGAAATGTGAGGAGTTCCAATGTCAGCTCATAATAAGATAAGGCTTGCCGATATAGCAGATAAAATGGGAGTAAGCACCGTAACTGTTTCAAAGGCGCTAGCAGATAAAGACGGTGTCAGTGAAGAGCTTCGCGAAAGAATTAAACAAATGGCGGTAGACCTGGGCTACAGGTTTAAGTCTGCCGGTAAATTACGTAAAGCAGGTTCTACAGGAAATATTGGTGTACTCATTCCTTCCCGCTTTTTCGGAAAAAACTCTTCTTTTTATTGGGTATTATACAACGATGTTGCACTCTCTCTTTTGCAGCATGACTACTACTGTATAATGGAAATACTTTCTCCGGAAGATGAAGCTGCACAGCGGATGCCCCGCATGATACAGGAACGCAAGGTTGACGGTCTTGTTGTTCTGGGCCAGCTCAATGAATCCTATCTTGAGTATTTTGCAGAACAGTATTCAAATTTTGTTCTGCTCGATTTTTATAACGGCCGGCATAATTTTGATTCTGTGACAACTGATAACTTTTACTGTATGTATATGATGACCTTATATCTAATAAAGATGGGACATAAAAAAATCGGTTTTGTCGGTACTTTTAAATCTACAACAAGTATTCAGGACCGTTATATGGGCTTTTTAAAAGCGATGATGGAGCATGATTTAGATGTTTCGAAAACTGATGTTCTCGATGACCGCGATGAAGAAGGTCATTTGATTCCTCTGGTTCTGCCCAAAAAACTTCCTTCTGCTTTTGTCTGTAATAATGATGAAGCAGCAGCAGCCCTTATTAGAGAACTCCGCAAGGAAGGGCATTCTGTTCCCGAAGATATTTCGGTGGTGGGTTTTGATAATTATCTGCGTATGCCCATACCTGAGCTCGGTATTACGACTGTCGAGGTTGATACTGTCGGTATGGCCCGCACTGCTGTCGACTTAATTCTAAAAAAGCTTTCAAAAAAGCCTTACAATAAAGGACGGAATTCAATCGGCGGAAAATTAATTTTTAAAGACACGGTTAAGAAGATAGGCGACGGTAAGTAAGTGAAAAAATATTTCAAATTTATTCCAGCAGGTTTACTCATGATGTGTATTTCCAACATATGTTCGCAGGCATTTTCTGACTCCGGCAGTATTTCCCGGGTTATGTCTTCATTGAAAAACGGAAATGAAGTCACAATAACTGCGCTCGGCGGCTCCATCACGACCGGTTATGCTGCTCATCCGCCGCTCCAAAAGGGCTGGGCTGCATTAGTTAATGAGTGGTGGCAGGAAAAAGCTCTGGAAACAGGGGGAAAAGTAACTTACTATAATGCCGGTGTGAGCGGAACGGATTCCGCCTTTG
>JAKJFV010000344.1:0-232 GCA_022704725.1 Spirochaetota bacterium | reverse complement strand
CGTCTTGAAGATCATATACTTAGTAAAAAACCCGATCTTGTGTTTTTAGAGTTTGCTATGAATGATCAATGGCTTGACAGAAAGGTGCGTCAAAGAAGTTATGAGGGAATTCTCCGTTCTATGCTGAACAACGGAAGCGCTGTCTTTTCCCTCTTTGTAAATGAAAAACTTCCTCCTTATAGAAGTAATCAGGAAGAACAGATGAAAATTTGTGAGCATTACGCTGTTCCTT
>JAKJFV010000343.1 GCA_022704725.1 Spirochaetota bacterium | reverse complement strand
AAATTCATCATCTTCTTCTATGTTAAATCTCTTTTCAAGGAGAGCTTTGTCTGCCGTTTTAACGCTGTTTAAATATATTTCAACTGTCTTTTTTATATGCGTTTTAATCTGTTTTTCAGCAAGCTCACAGAGGTTTTCAAGCTCGGCTATGTTGCGTTTTTCCTTTTCAAAGTTTGCCTTGTTGCGCTTTAAAGCTTCGTTGTCCGCTAAAAGAATTGAAAGTTTTTTTTTACGGTATTATTTCCGTCTGAATGCTTAGCGACAGACATATCGCTTGCCATTATCTGCATGGGGTTTTCCATTACAAAAGAATCATCTTCATTTGCAGGACGAGGCAGGTGATATTCATCATAAAGAGATTTTTTTGACACGGGAATTCCTACTTCAATAGCTTTCATAATCTGCTCAAAAGAGGCTTTGCGATCTATATCAAAAACAAAGTTTGGCGGTACAACATCTTCATTAAAGTTAAGTTCAACAATCCAATTAACAAGTTTTTGAATAACTCCCTGTATCTCAAGAGCAATACCTTTACAGTCTTCATAAAGCATTTCTGCTTGTACTTCGCCTAATGCTAAACTTCCGCCGTCTGTTTTACTTGTAGCAATTGACTGCCCTGTAAGACCGTAGGAAATCTGAACATCGCACGCATCAACCAATGCACTGAATTCATTAAGGGCTCCTGACATTGAAAGCTCGTGAATTTGATCAACATTTGAGACAGCCGCCGCTGATCCGGAACTTATGCCAAGGAGCATATCTGCGATTGTTCTGGCTCTTTCTTTAAGGTGGTCTTCGTCCCCATCAGCTTTAAAAAGAGCAATAATAGATTTAACAGAAAATTTTTCTGTTGCTTGAAGCCAGAACTCATACCCTGCCTGTTTAAACATCCATGCCCAATAAACGCATCTTAAGACAGATGTTCCATATGGATTTTCATCGTCCGGTTCATGCTGAAAAATAAGCCATTTATAGGGCTGATTTAGCTCTTGTTTTTCGCCAAATTGCTTCCAATAAAGTTTCCAAGAAGAGGTAAAACAAAACCTGTCCGGCTTTCTCGTGATTATATTTTCAGGAATGAATTTTCCTTCGTTAAGTGACTTTTCATCCCATACAACCTCTGAGACTGAAAAACCATAATCAAGTGCTGTTAGCATACGTTTTTGCTTTTTGTAAATGTTTTTGAATAACGGAATGTTTTTAACAAATTCATACACGTTATCAGGGCATCCATCAGGTTGCTCAAAACTGGCAGGAAAAATTAAGGCAGAATTTTTGATTTTATTTAACAATGACTTAATACGCCCGTCAGTCTTCATTTTCCGGTAAGTGGAATAAGATTCTGCAGTACCGGAAATAATATCATCCGGATTAGGCATATAATTTAAAAAAGAACCAAGGAAGTTGTCACTAATAAGCTGTGTTGTCAATTCATGTTTGTTTATCTTTTTCATCGTCTACCTCTTACCATATTGATTATTCTTTGCGCAGTTGATGATGCCGTTGTTTTTGCTTTTTCTATAACGGTTTTTTTGTCTCCAATAGAAACTGAATTAATAGCGTGTACTAACGCATCGCATAGATCGTCATAAGCACCGACAGGGAATTCTGTTAGCTCATCAATAATGTTTTTACCACCCTTTGTTGGAAAACGGACGAGACCATTTTCAATTAGACTGGAAATTGAACGCACGCGTGATTCTTTACTCATTCCCCGGACCGTTAACTTTTTAATAGGCAAATAAACACCTTGTTCTGCGGCCAATTTCTGAATGTAGTTTGCATAGATACCAGAAAAAACAACATCTTCCCATCCAATAAGCGAAAATTTATACATTTTATGAAAAAGAATAAGTTGTTTTACAGTTTCGGTTTCAGAGCATGTTTTTGCCCATGGAGGCAGAACATATATGATGCCTGTATTGATATTAACTGCAATAGGCACTTCTGCCGTTCTGTCATGTTTACCTGTTGCAGGGTCAACACCGCAAAAGAATTCAAGTGTTTCAAGTGAGGGAAGTTCATCGTATTGATAAGACTCAATCCATTCCCTATGAATAATTCTTTCTTCATCAGAAAGGGGTTCATTCATATATTCGGTTGAGAATGCCGCAAAGCCAATCGTACTTCGTTTTTCTTCGAGTTCTTCGAGACTCCAATATTCTGGCCACAAGGATGTACCGTCAGGTCGTAGACATGAAAGTTTGACTGCAATCCATCGTTTGAGTGTACCATCGACAAGTTCTTTAAAAAGGCGACTTATAGGGTCATCGCCATGGAAAATGGTGTTAACCCAAATTAAA
>JAKJFV010000342.1 GCA_022704725.1 Spirochaetota bacterium | reverse complement strand
CCTTAATAGGCTGCTGCATAAGAAGGTTTTTTAAGTTTTCGCTGAAAACAGAAATACCATGAGTATCGGCATTGTCGCCTAAATCCGAGCGGATTTCTCGGACAACGGCAGGAGAAAGAAGGCGGACAAGACCGTCTTCGATTGCCTCATTGTGGTACTTATTATAGGTAATATACTTATGTTTTAAAACATCAACAGCACCGTCAACATCGACATCGATCGTAACTTCAAGAACACCTTCGCGCTCTCCGCGGTTAATTGCAAGAACACGGTGAGCCTTAATCTCGTTAAGAGGCTCATCATAATCCCAGTACATCTGATACACCGACGTCTTGGCTTTATCAGCATCCCCGACGCCTTTAACCTTAATAAGACCGGTTCTCATATAGAACCCGCGGATATCAGACCGGTTGGAAGAATCCTGAGCCACGCGCTCAGCTAAAATATCCTTTGCGCCTTCAAGGGCTGCCTCTGCTGTTGGTACTAAAAGCTCCTCAGTATCAGCTTCTGTTACGATAAACTCTACCGCTTTTTTCTCGATGGAAGGAGTGTCGAGCTCTGTCATGGCATCTGCAAGAGGTTCAAGACCGCGCTCCTGAGCGAGCATGCCTCTAGTCTTCTTCTTTTTCTTGAAGGGAGCCCACAAATCCTCAAGCTCGGTAAGGGTTTTGGCCGTCATAACAGCTTCATATAAGTGTTCAGTGAGTTTACCCTGAGCGAACACACCCTTAATAATTTCTATACGGCGTGTTTCAAGATTTGAATAACTTTTAAACAGGTGATCGCAGTCGCGAACCTGCACTTCGTCCAAAGAACCGTGCTGTTCCTTTCTATAGCGGGAAATGAAGGGAATGGTGCATCCCTCACCAATAAGAGAAATAACCGCGCTGACCTGAGGCATTTTAATAGAGAGCTCCTCGGCAATACGCTTCATAATTGCAACTTCATTAATTATAAGTGCATCAATTGATTCTTGTGTAAATTCCATAATGAGCCATTTTACGCAAAAAGACTGATAAAAACAAGGACTTTTTCTGTATTCGTGATGAGATTGAGCGGTTAGACAGACGCAATATCAGTATAAAGAGAAAAAAATTCACAAAAGCGCATTTTTCTGGTATACTATAAGGCATATTAGAAAATGTATTACGGGAGATATAATGAAAAAAATCGCATTAGTATTATCAGCATTAGTAATGTGTGCTGCCCTCATATCGTGTGCATCAAAAAAAGAAGAAACTGTCGAACAGCCGGCCGAACAGAGCGTAGAAACAGCGGCTCCGGCAGAAGAAACTGCGGTTCCCGTTCAGCAAAGCGGAGCTTGGCAGGAAAACAGCATGTCGAATACCGCTCAGTGCGGCTACTTTTTTACAAGCAGAGAACTCGGCCCCCTGGGCACCGTGGAAGCAGTGTTTAAAAAAGACAGCGGCTACGAACACGGCGGATTCGGTTTTGCATTCGGCTACGAACCTGCTCCCGACGGCTACATAAAAGACTTTATCAGGCTTGATATAACAACATCCGGCCATTATGCCCTGTATTCGCTCAAAGGCGGCGTCTACACCGATCTCGTAGAGACCCAGCCTGCAAACGAAGCATATTTGTATGCATCAAGCGCAGTAAAAAAAGGAAACGGCGGGGAAAATACCCTCAAGGTTGAGAAAAAAGACGACGGCACCTTTACCTGCTATATTAACGGCCAAAAAATCGCAGAAAAACTTGAAGCCCCCGTCGAAGGCGGCAGCGGCATCTGCGCATTATTCTCTGTAGGCTCAGAATCCCAGGAACAGTTCCCGGACAATCCTGTAAAGGTGAGCTTTAAGGTAAAGTAGGGTGAAAGGGGACTGGTATGGATCCCGGCCGAATAAGCCGATAAACTCCACAGATCCAACGGGGTTAGTTATGGATTACGCCAATGGCGGATCCGGAACCTATTGGGGAGCGAAGGAAGATCGACCTGTAAATGATTCTAGAGTACCTACGAAGGATAATCCTAAGCAAGATCCGACTGAACCAAAGAAACCTGAAATTCCTTTGCCAAAATTCCTAGATAGTTTTTTGAAGTTTTTCAAAATAAATACAGATTCCACAACAGATTCAGCTTTTTCTCGTTTTACTGCAGAAAAAATACGTGAAATTCTTGCAACAAAATACTTTATCAATGATAAATCTGGAAATCTCATTAAGTTATACGGAATCGATATGAATAATCCGATTTTAAAAGATTTAATGAAACAGACAGATCCGCGCTTGAGTTCTATACCCGAGATCGGAAAATGGGGTTGTTACTTTATGTCAGTTCTTGGTTATGC
>JAKJFV010000341.1 GCA_022704725.1 Spirochaetota bacterium | reverse complement strand
GATAGGTGCTTATAAGAAGCTTGAGAAAATAAAGGTAAGTGACTGCTTTACCGGCAGTATTATCACCGGCTGTGAATTTACTGCCGTACATGACGGAAAGCCTGTTGAAATACTGGGATATGGTATAGATCTTGAATCCATAGCAAAAACCGGAATTATATCGGATGAAAAGTTCCTGGAAAGAGAAAATGAATACCTTAATAAGCTGAAAGATGTATGTAAAAGCTTAGGTATTAAATTCAGCAGGAACCTATCCATCCGGGAAGGCAAGTATTTTGCAACACAAGTGATGCATTCCGATATAAAATGTTATCCCGAAAATGAAAAATACTTTTCAAAGGAAGTATGGGAAAAAATCAACGCATTCTACAGAACGTGCGTTACTAATCCTGACAGTCCGTTTTTCCTGGATCAAATGAAGAATTATCCTACCGTACAGAAAGCTGCTGATTTGATAAAAAAAGCAGGGGGGAAAGCATTCCTTGCCCATATTTATGGGTATATAGTAGATGACTATGAAAATTTTCTCGATTCAATAATATCCTTAAATGTACTGGACGGAATAGAATGTTATCATTCACTTCATTCAATGGATAAGACAAATTACCTTCTTGATTATTGCAGCAGGCACAAGCTTTATGCATCAGGGGGGAGCGACTATCACGGAAAAATTAAACCTGACGTTAAAATTGGGGAAAGCATCAGCGGGGTAAAGATACCCTATGAAATATTAGAGCCGTGGCTCCCGCCCTGTCTCCATGTCATCTTTCTGCCTATATTTTAAACTTGGCTATCATCTGATTAAGCTTGGCCGAAATTTCTTTTGCATTTGCAATATTCTTAATAACTTCACCGGCATTTTCCACAACGTTGGATGTCTGCTGTGCTATGTTGCTTGTTCCCTCAGCACCTTCATTTGTCGCTGCAGATACTTCATCAAGCGCTTTAACAGTGCTTTGAATTGAGGTCAGCAGCATTTCTGCCGTAACGCTCAAATTTTCTACCAGCCCGTTTACAAATTCAGCATCCTTTTTATATTGTTTTGTTGCTTGAAGCATCATTCCGTAGTCCTTTACAACATCGTTATTCATAAAATCCAGCAAGCTTTTGGAGCTGGATGATAAATCATTAACTGAACTCAATACAGTCTGTGTAATACTTTGAATCTCTGTAACCGTATTCTTGGAGTTTTCTGCAAGCTTTCTTATTTCATCAGCTACAACTGCAAAGCCTTTCCCCGCTTCTCCGGCTCTTGCAGCTTCGATTGCAGCATTTAAGGCGAGAAGGTTTGTCTGTGAAGTTATTTCCAGAATAGAATCAGCTAATATGCTAATCTGTTCTGCAGCCTTTGATCTTTCCAATGCTTCTTCCAGGCTTAACTTTACTTCTTCAAATATTCTGTAAGCACTTTCTTGGGAAGCAGTAAAGCTTTTATTCAATTCATTGGCAGTCTTGCTGATCTTTTCCGCTTCCGATGATCCTTCTTTGGCTTTTTCAGCAATATTCTCCGAGGCCCTTTCTATTTCATTGGAGGCTGCATTCATTTCCTGAACTGATGCGGCGGTTTCCTCCATTCCTGCTGACAGCTCTTCTGTTGTAGCAGATACACCGTCAATTTCTTCTCCCAGGCGTGACATGCTTTGATTAGTCAAGTCAACTATTTTGTTTAAGGTTGATGCGTTATTACTTACTTCTTTGATTATATTTACTAATTCTTTTCGCACCTCTGATACAGCATTGATTATTAACCCGAATTCATCTTTTTCCTTCAAGAATTTATCATATCCTGCCGAATCTCCCAAATCAAGATTAGCAGTCTTTTTTATTAGCTCCAGAGTTTTTTTGGTTCTTTTACTTATGCCGGTTATGATAATAATTCCAAGCAGCAGCGAAAGTATAACGGCCGAAGCTGTTATTACGATAACATACATTATTGTTTGTGAGACAGTTTTATTGCTCTGAGCAACAATTTCAGTCCCATATACCTCTAATATCTCTTCTATCTGGTTCATACTCTCTCTTGCCGAATTAAAGGCACTTATGTACTGCTCCTCATCCGAAACGACATTGGTACTTGCATTAAACAATCCATGCCATCTATTATAGTCCTTATTAAAAGCCTCAATAAGCTCAAAGACTGTTTTATTTGAAACCTGGTGCCTGAATTTTTCATATGCACTCTGTTCCCTGCGAAGAATTCCATACGCTTCATGTACACGGTCAACAACCTGCTTTGCATTCTCATTGTATGATTCTCTATATTTTTGCAGTTCCTCCTGATTTGTTGATTTCTGCATGTTCATCTGGTCTGCAAGGG
>JAKJFV010000340.1:261-2323 GCA_022704725.1 Spirochaetota bacterium | reverse complement strand
ATGGTCTTCGAACCACTGTTCTTCTTTGTCGAGAGTAATGTCAGAGGGATTAATATTTTTCATGGTTTGCCTCTATTTACCAGAACCATTTCAAATGAAACCTGTCTTGTTTCCATGAGAATATGGTTTTTATCAGAATTCCATTGAATTTCCATCAGTTTTATAGTATCTCTTAAGTCGCCTATTGTCAATACAATAGTGAATCTTTACAAAACACAAGAGCCACCGTATACCGGACTAATCCGATCGAGCCGGTGTAGCGGCGATACTTGCCTCTGAGCCCTATTCGGTTCCTCTCCCCTAAACTATGAGCCCGTAAGTTTCCAAAATTTGTGCTGACTTGAATACAGCATCAATCAGCTTGTTATTAACAAAGTTTTTTATTATGTTTTGCTTTATAATGTATACTACATTGTGTAAACTATTTATCATAGAATAAAGGAGTATGAAAAAAATGAGATGGATATTATTAATTATTACTGCATTGAGTGCACTTGGTTCTGTTTTTGGTTTTTTTGGAAATCTTAAGTTCAAGACGCAAAAAACTGCCCGTACCTCTGGTAAAATTACCAAAGTTTCAAGGGATACAAAAAGTTCAGTCGCTATACAGTTCACCTATAGAATCGGCGATGTTGATTATGAAGCTGTCAGTAAAAAATATGGGTATAAACGATCCGGTTATGAAGACCAGGAAGTGGAAGTTTTGTATCTTGAAAAAGATCCGTCAAAAGGCATCATTGCTTCACTTCTTTCTCAAAACCTTGTTATGAGTATTATTGCATCACTCATTACCCTTACTCTTCTCTTTTTTATTGTAAGTATCTTCTTCCTTGGAATTATAGGATAAAATGGTGCCTGGTATTATTGTATGTTAGGAGATGTAAAATGAAGACAAAGAACCTTCCTTCTTTTATTTTCCTTCCTCTTATTATTCATTGAATATCTTTAGCAGTCTATCCGTCAAAGCCTTTTTTCTCATGTACAGCACGTTGTGCTTATGAATTTTATTTATTACTAAAGGCAGCAGTATGTCACGGCAGCAGAAGATACATATTTCAACAGAATCATTTATTTGTGTTAATTGCGGTAGAACCGTTATTCCTCTCGATTCAGGCGGCAAAAACCGCAATCATTGTCCCCATTGTCTGCACAGCAGCCACGAAGATATTACACCTGGAGACAGGCGATCTCCCTGCAAGGCTCTCATGAAGCCAATCGGCATCTGGGTCAAAGAAGACGGCGAGTGGTGCATTATTCACCGCTGCGAACGATGCGGCATACTTAGAACAAACCGTATTGCCTCCGATGACAATGAAGGAAGTTTGCTAAAAATTGCTCTTGCTCCGGTGAGCGCTCTGCCTTTTCCCTTAGAGGTATTATCATGCAAAGTCATCTAGACCCGTTTTCATGGGGGTGGAAACAGGAATTGTTTTCTCTTTGGACACTGGAAGTTTCTTCTTTGTCTTCCCAAACTGATATCAGCAGTTCTCTGCTTCCGGCCCGTATTACGGCAAAAAATCATCATCAGTATGATATCGTATGTCCCGATTTTTCTTCGTTCTCAGGTTTTCTGCCTTGTCAACAAAAATCGGGATTGTTCTCCAGTGTTCAAGTACAGGGTAGTTTTGAATATTCAGTAACTGATGAATCAGATTATCCTGTGACCGGCGACTGGGTTATTGCTCAGATTGAGGGTGGCGTAATCCGCATACGAAAAATTCTTCCGAGGCTCACAGCTTTAAGCAGGGGGAGAGCGGGTAATACAAGCGTTGAGCAGGTGCTGGCATCAAATATCGACACGCTTCTAATCGTTAATGCTCTTGACGGAGGCAGAAATTTTCTTCCGTCCATGATTGAGCGAGCTTTAATCCTTGCGAAGCATTCCGGCTCAGTTCCTCACATCATTCTTAATAAGGCAGATCTTTCTTCTGAGGAGGTTAAGGAAAGGGCTTTGAGGGAATGTGAAATTAGTTTTCCCTCAATTCCCTGTACGCTTGTAAGCGCTAAGACTGGAGAGGGTTTACAGGAATTAAGCTCATATCTAACGAGTGGAACAACTGCA
>JAKJFV010000340.1:0-251 GCA_022704725.1 Spirochaetota bacterium | reverse complement strand
GCTTGGAAAAAGCGGTATGGGTAAATCGGCCCTCGTAAATGCCCTGGGAAAATTTCCGGCAAGGGATGAGGATGGTTTTAACGGACAGAATGTTTTGGAAGGTGAAGTACGCAAAGCGGATTTGCGAGGGCGTCATACAACAACGTCGAGCCGTCTGTATAAACTCCCTTCCGGTCTTCTCATTATTGACAGTCCGGGGATCAGAGAGTTAAAGCTGTGGGGGACAGAGGATGATGTTGAAGAATCCTTTG
>JAKJFV010000033.1:2930-10025 GCA_022704725.1 Spirochaetota bacterium | reverse complement strand
CTTAATCGGTAATCAGAATGCCGGAAAAACAACCCTTTTTAATCAGCTTACCGGCAGCCGCCAGCACGTAGGAAATTTTCCAGGAGTTACGGTAGAAAAAAAATCCGGCATCATAAAGAATTTTTATATTCACGGCTTTCAAGTACATGCACGTGAAGGACAGGCCGTTTTAGGGGAGGAAATACACACTGAAAAACTGATCGAAATTCCCCATGGATTGGAAGTAGAACTTGTAGATCTTCCCGGTATTTATTCTCTCTCCCCCTACACTCCCGAAGAACGCGTAACAAGAGACTTTCTTATTCATGAAAAGCCCGATGCTGTCATAAATATTCTCGATGCTACAAACATCGAAAGAAATTTGTACTTATCGCTCCAGCTCATGGAAATGCAGATTCCTATGGTCATGGCTCTCAATATGATGGATGAGGTTCGTAAATCGGGTAATTCCATTGACATTGAGCGCCTTTCGAAAGATCTTCATATCGATATTGTTCCCATTGTGGCAAATAAAGCAGAAGGTGTTTCGGAGCTGGCCCAGAGAACTATTACCGAAGCTTTGTCGAAACATAAACCTCAAAAAATTGACTTCTGTTCAGGCCCTGTCCACAAGGCTATTCATGCTGTTGTACACCTGATCGAACAGCAGTCATCATCGCATGAAATTCCTTTACGTTTTGCAGCGACGAAACTTGTTGAAGGCGATGCGCTTATAGAAGATGCATTATCAGTTACGCCGAACCAAAAAGAGATCATTGCTCATATTGTTTCTGAAATGGAAGTTGAGCTCGATACAGACCGTGAAGCAGCATTGGCAGATATGAGGTATGAGTACATTTCACAGGTTTGTTCTGCGTCTGTTATTCGCCATGGAGATACTAAAGAACAGATCCGCTCTGTCAAAATTGACTCTGTCTTAACCCACAAGTATTTTGCCATTCCAATTTTTATAGGAATTATGTCCTTCATCTTCTGGTTAACATTCGGCATTATAGGAAGTACGCTGAGCGGTTTGTTTGAGCAGTTTATTGAGTTCGTAACCGGCATCGTTGACTCAGGTCTCAGCGCTTACGCCATGTCGCCTGTAGTTCACTCCCTTATTATTGACGGCGCCTTTGCCGGTGTGGGAAGCGTCTTGTCTTTTATGCCCACTATATTGGTCTTATTCTTCTTTCTGTCTCTTTTGGAAGATTCCGGCTACATGGCCCGTGTTGCCTTTGTCATGGACTCGCTGCTTCGAAAGATGGGATTATCCGGGAAATCTATAGTACCTATGCTCATAGGATTCGGCTGTTCTGTCCCTGCAATTATGGCAACGAGGACGCTTTCCAGCAGGAGAGATAAACTTTTAACAATTTTTATTACACCCTTTATGTCCTGCAGTGCAAAACTTCCGGTGTATGCTCTGTTTACTCAGGTTTTTTTTCCGCGTTATGCCCCCCTTGTCATGATAGGACTCTATGTCGGAGGGATGGTTATTGCAATCTTAAGTGCGCTGCTGTTGAAGTCAACCGTTTTTAAGGGCAAGCCTGTTCCCTTCGTTATGAAGCTGCCCGCCTACCGTCTTCCGGCACTCAAGAGCATGGCTCTTCATATTTGGGAGAAGGCGTGCGATTTTTTACAAAAAGCTTTTACTGTCATCTTTGTAGCAACGATCGGAATCTGGTTTTTCCAAAATTTCGACACGCGGCTTAATCTAGTAGCCGACGCAACTGACAGTATTTTATCTATAATCGGTTCTGCTATAGCACCGGTTTTCAGGCCGCTCGGCTTTACAGACTGGAGACTTTCTACAGCCTTAATTACAGGTCTTACGGCAAAAGAGGCTGTTGTGAGTACACTGGCTGTTCTTTTTGCAGGAGAAGGAAATCTTGAACTTGCATTGAGCACAGTGCTCACCGCCCCCGCCGCCCTGTCATTTCTTGTTTTTATTCTCTTATACATGCCGTGCTTTGCAGCCCTCGCCGTTACTAAAAGGGAAATTGGAACACGCCATGCAATTGCAGCAGCTCTTTTTCAAACTATTACCGCATGGCTGGCCGGGGTTCTCGTATACTTCACTGCAAATCTAATTGCATAAAAAAAAGACTGCTGTAAAAAAAAGCACCCTTGAATAATCAAGCGGTGCTTTTTTTATTTTCTGCAGAAATTCCGATGCAGTTCTATGTTACCGGCCGCAGCATTGTTTATATTTTTTTCCGCTTCCGCAGGGGCATGGATCGTTTCGTCCTACTTTTGGAGTACTGCGTATTACAGTAACATTTTCCCCCTGCCGCTTTGATGCCATTGGAGAAGAAGAGGCAGCATGACGGGCAGCTGAACCGTCAAATGAGTGTACAGCTTTGTGCTGTGCGTTCATTTGAACAGGTCTTCCCTGTCTTGCCGAAGGATCAGAATCGGTCTGTATCTTAACACGGAAAACGCGGGATGCAATTTCTATACGGATCGCATCGAGCATGTCGTAAAAAATATTGAATCCGTCAATCTTATACTCAGTCAGCGGGTTTTTAGAACCATAGGACCTCAGATATACCGCCTCACGCAGCCCTTCGAGCTGTTCCAGGTGATCAAGCCATTTGCGGTCGATTGCCTGTACATACTGATACCGTATAAACATATTAAGGTTTTCTTTGCCGGCGAGAGTCTGTTTATTCTGAAGATCTGCTTCAAGCAAATTCATAATAGGGGTAAATAAATCTTTTCTGTCTTCACTGCCGGATAATTGAACTGCAAAATTGCTTTTCAAACTTTCCTGCAAAGAAGAAAATGCTGTATCTTCAGATTTTTTAGCTGAATTTTTATACTCCTCTAAAAGTTCTGCTACAGTATCTTTGGCCGTAGTCATTATGCGTTCGCTTAGATTTTCATCGGTTAAAATGGCATCGCGCTGATTATAAATAAAATTGCGCTGTTCATTTAAAACATCATCATAATCGAGAAGGTGCTTTCTAATTTCAAAGTTGCGTTCTTCAACCTTAGTTTGAGCTTTTTCTATACCCTTGCTGAGCCATGGATGATAAATAGGTTCTCCACCCGTCATACCGATGCGGGCCATCATACCTTTCATCTTTTCACCGCCGAAAAGCCTCATAAGATCGTCGTCCATTGATATATAGAACTTGCTCCGTCCGGGGTCTCCCTGTCTTCCTGATCGTCCGCGAAGCTGATTATCTATACGGCGGCTCTCATGCCTTTCTGTACCAATAACGTATAAGCCGCCCGCATTTTTAACATCTTCATAGTCTTTTTTCCAGGACTCTTTTTCAACAGCAAGAGCTTTTTCGAACTGTTCCTGATCAGCCTCTGTCCCTGCTCTGCGCCGGGCCCGGTATTCGGGATTTCCTCCGAGTTTAATATCGGTACCGCGTCCTGCCATGTTGGTAGCGATGGTAACAGAGCTCCTTGCTCCTGCTTCTGCAATAATCAGCGCTTCTCGGGCATGATTTTTTGCATTCAAAACCTCATGTCTGATGCCTTTTTTTGTCAGCAGGGATGATAAAAGCTCGGATTTTTCAATAGATACCGTACCAACAAGAATAGGCTGGCCTTTTGAGTAGCACTCCTGTATTTCCTTACAGATTGCCTCCCATTTATCGGACTCATTTAAGTATACTTCGTCATTTTCATCGATACGCGCAACTGACTTATTTGTCGGTATGACAACGACATCAAGATTATAAATTTTATTAAACTCGGTTGCTTCCGTATCTGCAGTACCGGTCATACCGGAAAGCTTATTGTACATGCGGAAAAAATTCTGAAAGGTAATTGTTGCAAGGGTTCTGTTTCTTTGAGCAATACGGATATGTTCTTTTGCTTCTATTGCCTGATGCAGTCCGTCGCCGTAGCGTCTTCCCTCAAGTATACGTCCTGTAAACTCGTCAACAATCTGAACTGCCTTATCCTTAACAACGTAATCAACATCATGTTTATACAGTGTATGAGCACGAACTGCCTGGGTAAAATAATGAATAAATTCAAAATTTGATTCTTCAAAAAGACTGCCGGATATAAGATTATGTTTTTGAAGAATTTCTTCTATGCGGCTCATTCCTTGATCAGTAAATGATATGCGGCGGTTTTTTTCGTCAATTTTGTAATCGCCGACAACAGTCTGCCCCTGTGCTTCGTCAGGATAATCTCCTGTTACAGGATCTTTTTCAACTTCGGTAAGCAGATTTACATATTTATCTACTTCAAAGTACTTTGCAGTGTCGTCTTCCCCCTGACCGGAAATAATAAGCGGGGTACGCGCTTCATCAATAAGAATGGAGTCAATTTCGTCAACAATACAAAAAGCAAAGCCGCGCTGAACTTTTTGATCGATTGAAATCTGCATATTGTCGCGCAGATAGTCAAAACCGAACTCATTATTGGTGCCGTAGGTTATGTCGCAGTTATAGGCCTGCTTTCGCGCCTCATTATCCATGTTGGAAACTATGACTCCGACACTAACACCTAAATAGGCATAAACAGGCCGCATCCAATCGGCATCGCGTTCTGCAAGGTAATCGTTTACCGTGACAACGTGCACGCCCTTTCCAGTTAAGCTGTTTAAATATGCAGCGGCAACACACATAAGAGTCTTGCCTTCACCGGTTTTCATTTCAACGATTTTTCCAGCGTTAAGCACAAGGGATCCCATGAGCTGTACGTCGTAAGATCGTTCTCCTAAGACCCGGGAGGCAGCCTCGCGTGCCAGGGCATAGGCCCTGGGAAGAACTTCATCCAGTGATGCACCGGAAGAGATCTGCTGCTTAAATTGTACTGTGGCATGGGGGAATTCTTCGCGGGTGAGAGACTTTGCCCAAGCCTCCTGTTCATTAATTTTTGCGACTATTGGTTTTAGAGCCTTAACATCGCGCTCGTGTTTTGAACCGAAAACAAACTTTAATAGTGAATTTAACATTCAATAAATGTACCTATAAACCTCAGAAATTGCAAGAACTATTTAGAACCTGGTCTGTATTGACAACTAAAGGGCAGAGCCGTTATCTTAGTTCATATGACCTACTTAAAAAAAGCCTGTATAACCGCTGCTTCCCTGTTCCTTTTTTCCCTCTTCTTTTCATGCAGCGGATCACAAATTATTTCAACTATTGAGCATGAAGAACTTTTTACACTTCCATATGGAAGTTTTGAAGATGAAATAGATCTTTTTTCCTTAAGCAGCCCTGGTCAAATATCAACCTTTATTCAGATGAAGGATGGTTTCTTTTTTATTTCAAATGGAGAGACCAATAAACTCATTCAGATGAATTCCTATGGGGATCTTTTGGGGATCTTTTATAATCCCGAAATGAATCCGGTGCCGTCTTTTATAAAAAAGCTCAATCCCGAAGGAACAAGCACAGACAGTGTCAACCATTCTTCAACACAGCAGGCGCTTGCATACTCCTTTAATAAGCTGGGTAAAATTGCAGTCGATTATAATAAGACTGTTTACGCGGTCGATATTTTGCCCTTCGAAAGACAGGAACAGGATGTAGATAACAAGCTC
Source organism: Spirochaetota bacterium (assembly GCA_022704725.1). Classification (GTDB taxonomy): domain Bacteria; phylum Spirochaetota; class Spirochaetia; order Treponematales; family Treponemataceae; genus JAAZLA01. The sequence goes on along the minus strand of JAKJFV010000033.1, from coordinate 4,525 downwards.
CTCCTAAATCACGCAGTACTCCGTTTTTCCAGCGACGGAACCTTCATAGATTATCTTGGACAACAAGGCCCCGGGGGAACACCCTTTCCTTTCATAAAAAATATTTTTACCACAAAGAACAATGAGCTCGTTGTTGTATGCTTAAGCAACTCAGGATACATAGTATACTGGTTTACAGCGGAAGGCTATTTGAAATATACCATTCCCATAGCTGCTGCAAACCTTCCAGTTCCTTCTGCACAGGAAACGTTTTTTTCATCTCTCGATGAAATTATTCCCGATTACACGAGTCAAAAGCTCTATCTTAAAATTGATTACCATAGAAACTTTATAGATCCGGACTCAAACGTTCTTGCAGGGGTTGAATTTTACGGCAGCAGACTCTATCCCCTCGATATTGATACAGGCCTCTACGAAGAACCCCTCATTATCCCGCCGTTTGAGGATGTTGTAAGCGAGGGTTATGCAAAACTTACGTTTCCCGTTCCTTTTAATTTTCTAGGCACTACAGAATCGGGCTGGTTCTTTTTTATTATTCCCGATCAAAGCGGATTCATGGTACAGATGGTTCAGCCCAACGGACAAAAAATATTAAAGCGCCACTTTAATATTGATCAAAACAGCATTCTATATCACAGTTTTACTCTTTCGCAGAACGGCATTATTTCTGCATTGCTTGCCGAAAAAGATAAAGCCAGGGTTGTCTGGTGGAGAACTGATCAGCTTATTGAGTCTCTTCTTAATTAGGATGCCGGAAATGGAACATAACGACGGAAAAGAAAACCTTACCTTTCATTACAGCCGTGAGGAACGCCTCTTAGATGCACCCCTAATAGTAAAAAAAGCGTATTCAGGTGAACTTCCCCAGCCGCCGAGAGGATTTTTTAAAGCCCTTGTGCACACCAAAGGCTCAAGATTTATGCTCATAGCACTAGCCTTCACGCTCGTCATCACCACAGTCATCATTATGACAGGTCCCCAGGATCATATTGTCAGCTTGTCAGGAATAAAATTTACAATGACAGCCTTTTCATTCAATGAAAGCATCTATATCAGTTTAAAAACAGAGGGCAGCTCAGAAGCGGCCGAAGGGGAATTAATACATCTTTCTTTTTCGTTCAAAGATAAAGACGGCATAGAAGTACAAAAGCAGGAATTTTCTCAAGCTTACAGTAAAAAATCGGATTTCATACGGACAACAGTCACAGATTATGATATACTTTCAGTGCAGTGCACACTGACCGTCGGAATACAGTCCGAAACTATAGTATGCAAGGTTGAAGAAAAATAATTTTTTTAGAGGAGGATGCATGCTTCAGTTTTATTTTCTTTCAGTAATTCTGAACGTTCTTACAGGTATTTCTCTCGTATATATGAAAAAGGGAGTAGACTCTGAAACCGATAAAACACAGGAACTTTTTGAAAGCAGCAATTTTAAACTTATTGCAGGTATTTTAACAAGTTTTACTGCAGTCATGAAGCTTCTCAGTGTTCTGCCTGGCGATGTTCCAGTTGCAGGGGACTTAATTCCCGTTCTTGCAGGACTTGCAGGAGGAATTACGCTTCTGCTTGATTATTATAAAGAAAAGTCTTCT
>JAKJFV010000033.1:0-2920 GCA_022704725.1 Spirochaetota bacterium | reverse complement strand
CCCCAAATTCTGCAGACCTTATTCACCAAGGGGCGTGTCTATGTTGGATATGCCTGTATAGGTGCAGCTGTTCTGCACTTCTTACTGCCGAAAGTTCTCTTTTTGTAACAATGGCAACCTTGCAAAAACAATCTGTCGCAGGCATTCTTATGTATGATTCTCTCGTTTTTATAGGGCTTCGGCTCCCTCAAGGGAGTATGGGCGGCAAATGGGAATTCCCCGGCGGCAAAGTTGAAGACGGAGAAACGTGTGAACAGGCGTTAATCAGAGAGTTTAGAGAAGAATTTGAAACAGATATTGATGTAGGCGAGCAGATTGCCCATGCACGTTTTGTACACAAAAATGAGCCGGTAGATCTTTTTGCCTTCCGTGTCTATTTAAAAAGCGACGACATTTGCTGGGTATTAAGTGAACACACCGCAGTAAAATGGGTAAGCCTCGATGAAATTCCCGGTCTTGATTTTGTTGATTCCGATCTTCTATTGTTGGACCAATTGAAAAAAAAATTACAGTAATATGAAAAAACTTTACATCCTGTTAATCAGCACCTGTCTAGTAATGCATTCCTCATGCTTTCTAAAAAAACAGCCGGAACCTGTCAACCTTTCTATTTTTGATGAGATTGCAGCCGGAAAAGAATGGGCAATAATTACAGAACCGTATGCAGCCTTCTATACAGAACCTTCAAAAACATCTCCGGTAAAGTCTCATGGAAGAAAGGCAGATATTCTTGAACTTAAGGGAAAACGGATCATAACAGACACTGAAAATCACGTACTATGGTATGAGTTTGATAAGGGCTGGCTGGAATCAAATTCTGTAATGGTTTTTTCAAATAGAATTCAGGCTGAAAACGCCTCGCTAAAGGCGCTTCAGTAGTTTATTCTTTTTTTGATGCAAAAATAATTGAGGCTGCTTTTTCAACAGTAATTCCTTCAAAAACTTCCCTTGTTGCAAGATTTTTTAAAGTAAACACCTTTTTTTCTGCATCTTCCTTTTTCATAAGTATACCGAACGAAATGCCTTTTTTTTCTGCAACAACATACTGCTGATTCATCTTTTTTGCTTCCGGAAAAACTTCTGCTGCTATGCCGCTTGATCTTAGCGTTTCTGCAAGAGCCTGATACTCCACAGAAAGTTCCTCATCAAGACAAAAAATCTCAACATCAAGAAAACTTCCTCTGGTTTTAATCTTTCCTAACTGCTCAAGACCTGCAATAAGACGGTCCAGCCCGATAGATGAACCAACCCCGCTTATTGTTTCTTTCATATATAGACCTGCAAGGTTGTCATAACGCCCGCCTGAACAAACAGAGCCGATAGACGGCAGTTCATTTAAAAAAGTCTCATACACAATACCGGTGTAATAATCCAAGCCCCGGGTAATTGAAGGATCAAGAACAAATGTTTTATCAATTCCGGAAGCGCACATCATTGATCGAATAGTGCGGAGCCTCTTTGCTTCTTCATGAGCCGAGGAAAGTTCTTCCATGATGGTTAAAGTTTCTTCAAATGTAGAAGCACCCTCTATGAACCGCAAAATACTGGAGGCTTTTGCCTGATCTGAGGCAATATCGGTGAGTAAGGCTGACACTTCTTCCTTTCCAATCTTTGCAAGCTTGTCGACGGTGCGTAAAATATCTTCGCTTTTATTTTTTAAACCGATTTTTTCTAAAAAAACGTTAAACATTCCGCGGTGGCTCATTCTTATGGTTATATCAGTTACATCAAGACTTGCAAGAGCGCTCTTCATGAGGGACAATATTTCAAAATCGGCAGAGGCACTGTCTGATCCGACCATATCAAAGTCGCACTGCATAAACTCGCGGTAGCGTCCTGCCTGGGGTTTTTCTCCGCGCCATACTTTTGCAATGTGGTAGCGTTTAAAGGGAAGATAAAGCTCGTCCTTATGTTCTGCAACAAAACGGGCAAAGGGAACCGTAAGATCAAAACGCATGGCAACATCACGCCTGCCGTTATCTTCAAAACGGAAAACCTGTTTTTCCGTTTCCCCGTCGCTTTTTCGTAAAAGAATTTCCGAGTATTCTAAAACAGGGGTATCTATAGGTACAAAACCGTATGAACGGAAAACCTGTGTTAATTTTTCCACCAATAGGGCGCGCTGTATCTCAGCATCCGGTAAGTAATCGCGAAAACCTTTTAGTATTCTGGGTTGTATGAGTGTATCCATATTTGTATAATATAAAAAAGAGGAGAATTATACAATTGCTTTTAGTTATAGATATAGGAAACACAAACATAGTCTCGGCCCTTTTTCATGAGGGGGAGCTGGTACAGGAATGGCGGATGTACAGCGACACAAAACGTACTGCCGATGAATACAGCTCTATTTTACTTTCGCTGATGAGAGACGCAGGAGTTTCTCAATCTTCGGTTGACTCAGCTATTTTAAGCTCTGTTGTTCCTCTTCTCATAGGCCCGTTTATAACTCTTGTAGAAAGAATGATCGGTAAGAAGCCCGTCATTATTGGGCCCTCTATTTACCCCAAACTTCCCATTACCATTCCTGAATCTGCAAAGCACGAAATTGGTACCGATATTGTCTGCAACGCGGTTGAAGCTTACAGCCATTTTAAAACAGCTTGCATCATCGCAGACTTTGGAACAGCACTTACTTTTTACAAATACAGCACAGCTTCCCTCTGTCCCGCTTGAAGCTCCTCCAAATTCTCTTGGAACAAATACCATTCACTCAATTCAATCGGGTATTGTTCTAGGCTACAAGGGTTTAGTTGAAGCATTAATTCTGCAGATAAAAAAAGATCTTTCTATTCAGACAGGATTCCCTGCCGGTAAAATCCGTGTTATTGCGACAGGCGGCTTAAACAGCGTACTCCGCCCGATTACCAGTGTATTTGAAGAGGTTGATAAACAGCTGACCTTAAAAGGCTTGTGCAGG
>JAKJFV010000339.1 GCA_022704725.1 Spirochaetota bacterium | reverse complement strand
GCTGCGGCAAAATGCCAGTTTAGAGTTCTTAGGACAAAAAGATCTCCGCTCTGAAGCAAGTCCTTCAGTTAATACCTATTATGGTTCTGCTGTACTTTCCGGTCCTCTTTTTTCAACACTACGCTATTCAGCCGGAACAAGTTTCGGCGTACTTCAATCTGATAATACCTCTAACTTCGGCCAGCTCATTACCGGTAATCTCTCCCTGCGTATACCATCAAAGGCTACAAGTTTGACTTTGAGCGGTTTATATACTCTGCCCTGGGGAGACGGCAACACTGCCGGATTTGTGCCGGTTAATGAACAGTGTGTATCGGTCGTACTTCCGGAATTGAAGCATGATATGGTTACCTATATCGGGTTTGAAACTTCAACCCAGCGCAGTTCGGTATTTTCAAATGGATTTAAACTCAGCAGTTATCTAAACAAATCTATTGACAGCTTTGCATTACCGGTCCTTAATGTAAACAGACCTAATTTATTTGTCGGCGGGGAGCTTTCTGTATATGGTAATTTCCTGGTGAGCAGCGAGTTCAGCTTCATGTATTCAGCTGGATTATTTGTGTTTAATCCCTTTTCAGTCATAAGAGGTATTAATATTATTCCGTTCAGGGTATCTCTTTCTGCGACATTGAAAATCTAATTTTCAAGGAAAGAAGGATATTGAGGCTTGCTAAAGAGAAATACATCAAATTTCTCTTTAGCAGAGTGTAAAATAATAGAAAAAAGCAGATAAACCGGTATCTATCCTGATAAAATTAGGTTTACTGTGTTAGAATTACTTTAGTACGAAGTAATTTGATTATTTATGCAAATCAGCATGTTTGTATCGATTGATACATTGGAGGTACCTATGAGAAAATTTATGCTTGCATTCTTATTAGTTTTCACGGCAGTCATTCTTTTTGCAGATGATGCTGTTATAAAGAGTGTTAAAGGAAAGGTTGAGTACAGCAGCGACGGGCAGACATGGTTCCCTGCTGAACCAAATCAGGTTCTCAAAAAGGGTGATTATATATCAACAAGTTTTAAGAGTTCAGCTGTCGTAGTTGCAAACGGCTCAATTATAAATGTAAAGGCTCTTACCCGGATGACTTTTGATGAACTGGCAAAAACCTCAGGCGGTCCTCAAACTGAGCTTTATTTAGTTTCGGGTAAGGTTCAGGTAGAAATAAAGCCTTCTGCAAATGAGGAAATTACTACTTTTAAGGTAAAAAGCGCCATGGCAACCGCTTCTGTACGGGGTACAGGTATTGAGTATGACGGCGAAAACCTTTTAGTAAATCATGGAAAGGTAGATTTTACCAATAATTTCGGCAGATCTGTTACAGTTAACGGAGGAGAATATAGTAATGCCGGGAAAAGGGGTACTATGCTTCCTTCTGTACGGGTAAAAAAACCGGCAAAACCTGTATTATCTGCAGATTCAACCAATGATGAAATAGACGGTGCAGCTGAAGAAATGGGCAGTTCATCATACCCTGATGGAACAAATGAACTTTTAGCCTATTCTTCAACTTTTGCTCCGGACACTGGATCTGCTTCTAAGCTGGGTGATGTTACTCAGTCTTCACCAGCACCTATTAGTGCAGATGTCTCTACAGTGTTTATAAGTGCTAACTAGGGGGTTTACTATGAAAAAAGCATTTTTATTATTTTCTATTATCTTTTTACTGTTTGTTTCCTGCGATAGCGGAGCTATCCGTTTAGGAAATACAAGTACTGTAAATGTGCAGGTTGCAATTCCCTTTAATATTGATGAAATTCAAGATGAAGCTTCGAGAGCTATGGTTCCGATGTTTAATCAGACCATTATTATAACAGCTGCGGGGCCGAATCTTCCAACGGTTACGCAGAAGATGACTAGAGACCTTGCAACGAATACTTTTTCCGGCAGTTTGATTCTTGAAAAAGAACAAGAGGTAACCTTTACTATAGAAGCAGAAGATGCTGTTGGAAATGTATATGCCAGAGGTTCTGCTACAAAGCTTTTGATGAATGATATTGAAGATGTTGAAATTACCCTTGTTCCTAATATGGAAAATGCCCAGCATATTCGCAGCATTGTTTATGGAGAAGAAATGCTGTCGCGTACTATTGGCGAGGTTTCAATAGTTGTTCTGGAATTGGGAATAGCTGGAATTGACCTCTCAAAATTTGTAGAATATCTTGAAGGTGAAGACTTCAGCGGAATCGTTTCTTACTCGTACAAGGTTCTTCCCAGCGGCATTGCTGTCATGGTATGTGACAGAGATGGAAATGTTCTTCTTGATAAGGATAACAAGTGGAATATGAAAATAGGTGATGAAGTGGTTATCATGTAT
>JAKJFV010000338.1 GCA_022704725.1 Spirochaetota bacterium | reverse complement strand
GATGTTGTTTTTTTTACTGCCGCAAATGAAAAGTACGGTTATGACCTTCATTTTTTTGAATTTCATCTGACAGCGGACACAGCCCCGGCTGCGGCAGGTTTTGATGTTGTGTGCGCCTTTGTCAACGACAAGGTTGATGCTAAAGCGGTTGATATTCTCCACAAAAACAATATTAAACTTATAACAATGCGCTGTGCAGGCTATAATAACCTTGATCTTGAAGCGCTTATGAATAAAATTCATGTTACACGCGTTCCAGCCTACTCCCCTTACTCTGTTGCAGAGCATGCTGCTTCCCTTCTTCTTTCACTCACCCGGAAAATACCGCAGTCATTCAACCGGACACGAAGCGGAAATTTTATGCTGAACGGATTAACCGGAAGGGATCTTCATGGAAGAACCATAGGAATTGTCGGAACCGGAAAAATTGGTAAAATTATGGCTGATATTGCGTCCGGCTTCGGAATGAACATTGTTGTATTTGACGCATATCCCGATGCAGCTTGGGCAGAGAAAAAAAACGCACGCTACGTCAGCAAAGAAGAACTGTTTACCCTTAGTGATGTTATAACCCTTCACTGCCCGCTTACTCCGGAAACACGGCATTTTGTCGATGAAAAATCTATTTCGCTTATGAAAAACGATGCAGTAATCATTAATACAGGACGAGGGGCTCTCATAGATTCAAAAGCGCTTGTTCATGCACTAAAACACAAAGCAATCGGCGGAGCCGCTCTTGATGTATATGAAGAAGAAGAAAAATATTTTTTCGAAGACTGGTCTGCAGAAGTTATAGAAGATGACACGCTTGCACGTCTTATGACCTTCCCCAATGTTATAATCACCGCTCATCAGGCCTTTTTAACACAGGATGCACTCACTGCAATTGCAGAAACAACGTTTGAAAATATACGGCAGTACTTTGCCCAGGAGAGCCTTACCAATGAAATCTGCTACCACTGCGGAGCAAGCCAGACAAACTGTCCCAAGGTGAACAATGGAAGGTGTTTTTAAGTTACAGACACTACGCTGAAGAAGAAAGTGTAAATTTCATAGAAAAAGGCTTCATAATCTCAAGGATTAGGAAGCCTTTTGTTTTCTGTGAATAAAGGTTAAAAATCAGAACTTAGTCTATAGAAACAGAACCCGACATACTTTCCAGTGTGAGCGTTATTCCGCCGTTTTTATAGGTATTTGTTCCGCTCTTTTCCGCCCTTAGTCCTGTAAACCGGTTGGATACAGAGCCTGACATCGACGAATACTTCATGGTAAATCCCTCATTATCAGGCAGAGTTACACGGACAGAACCCGACATGCTTTTAAAGCGGGAATCCTTTTTGAGCATGGCATCTAGATAGGCCTTCACAGATCCCGAAGTACTTGTAAGAGAAAGTTCATCTGTCCTGCCTGAAAATAAGACGCTGCCGCTTGTGGATCCAATGTCTGCTTCAGTACATTGTGAAGTCTCTACTTTAACACTGCCGCTCACAGAACGGGCCTCTATGTTATCTGCATTAAGGTTTTCTGCACGAACGCTTCCTGAGGTACTGCTTATGTCAATGTTTCCGGCAGTAATATTTTTGAGACTAAGGCTGCCGCTCACCGAGGAAGCATCTATCTCAAAGGAGCTATCTTTCATCATTGAATACGGAATGAGGATTTCTACATAGCCGTTTGAAAATCCGAAAGAGAAATTAAAGCTTTTTTGCTGATCGACATGCAGAACGCCGTTAGAGAGGGAAACCTTAGGCTCTGCACCGCCTGAAAGTTTTGTCGCTATTGTTACTTGAATGTCATTACGCTCAGCACCTTCAATTACGAGGCGCTCGGTAATAAGCGCAGCATTTATCATTTTAACAGACTCTGCACTATATGTTTCAATCATAGTATTTTCTAAACCCCACTCTGCTTTCCTTATTTTAAAAGGGTTAATATTACCCTTCATGACGCTTAGAAAGGCTGACAATGCAATTGCTCCAAGTAGAAACCACAGAGCAGCTATAATATACCCGCCGTATTTTTTCATTTTCCATCTCCATTTTTTCTGCCCATAGTGTATAAAATCTTAATTCCTTGTGCAAAAATTGCACCAACAGGAAATATTATCCAGGTTATATGCCATTGAAAGGTCCTGAAACTGATCAAAAGATACAAGGCAACGACTGCCAGCCAGTAGAATTTTAGTATTGATGAATAAATGAGTGCTCGCTGGCTTGAGTCGCCTTTAAATATTTTTTCATCATCATCGTCATCCTGCAGATAAGGTGCTACATCCTGGGGAACGCTCATCGTGGTATAAATAATAAGTGCTGTTGCACCGGCGGC
>JAKJFV010000337.1:2066-2335 GCA_022704725.1 Spirochaetota bacterium | reverse complement strand
GTATAGTATACTTAATTCCCGGTGCGACCGGATCCACAGAGAATTGGCGTTATCTTGTACCTGTATTCCGATCCTACGGTTGGAAGGTTGTCTGTGCCGATTTTCCTCCTTTCGGATTTTCCGGCGAAGTGCAGTCTGATTCAAAAAGGCTTGATCCTTTAAAAGAAGATACGTATTCCCGGTCAGCCCTCATGTGGGAAGTCTTTGACGCCCTGTATCCCTCGTTTGATGGAAACCTTATACTCGGAGGTCACTCCCACGGCGGGAGA
>JAKJFV010000337.1:0-1989 GCA_022704725.1 Spirochaetota bacterium | reverse complement strand
CCCTGCGCTTTACGGTGTTTCGACTATTCCGGGTATTTACAAATACGAGCCGTATCGATCCTTTGCACAGCTTGAATCAAGATGGCTTTTAGAACGCTATTTTGCTGTTAATTATGTAATGAAGGAAGTGTATGGAAGGCCTGTAACTGAAAAAGAGTTCAATATCAACTGGACTCCCTTTACCCGGCCGGGAGCTAAAGATGCTGCGGTTGAGTGGCTTACCGCTTCTGTCGATCCTGAGCCCCTTTCCTTAGCAGATATTACTGTTCCTGTACTCATGTTCTGGTCAAAGGTTGACAGCATTGTCCCTAACAAAGGAAAAAAACTGGAAAAAGAGCTTCCTAACGCAGTCTATGTGCCTATTCCGGGCTCCAGTCACTGCATTATAGAAACCGGTACCAGCACAATTATTCCGCATCTCATACCTCTTCTTCAGTCATACTGATACTGCCTCTTCCCGCAGCAGCCGCATCCCCTTTATAAAAGTTCATTTTTACAGTATAGTTATGCTTCCGGTTTACCGGTGTATTATTACGTTAAGGAATGTATTATGGCAATAAATTGCGGTATTGTAGGCTTACCAAATGTAGGAAAATCCACTATTTTTTCAGCGCTTACGTCGGCTCCGGCAGAAGCGGCAAATTATCCGTTTTGTACGATTAATCCGAATATCGGCATCGTCGATGTCCCCGATTCAAGGCTCGATTTTTTAACTAAAAAATTTCAGCCTAAGAAAACTATTCCTGCTGCTGTTGAATTTGTTGATATTGCCGGTCTTGTAAAAGGCGCTTCAAAGGGCGAGGGCTTAGGTAATCAGTTTTTAGGCCATATCCGCGAAGTTGGTGTTATAGCCCAGGTTGTCCGCTGTTTCGAAAATACTGATATTATCCATGTAAACAATAAAATTGATCCCGCTGACGATATTGTAACTATAAATATGGAACTTGCCTTTGCAGATTTAGATACTGTAACTAAACGTATAGATAAGGCTGTGCGCTCAAGCCGGGTTATGGGTAAGGATGAACAGAAAAAAGCTGCAGTCGTTTTATCGGCCTTGGAAAAAATAAAGCCTCTTCTCGAAAACGGAGAGAGTGCCAGAAAGGCTGTGTTGAGCGATGATGAAAAAGAAGCAATTTATGACTGTCACCTTATTACCATGAAGCCGCAAATGTATGTGTGCAATGTTGATGAAGACGGTATTAAAAACGGCAATAAACACATAGATACTGTAAAAGCACTTGCTGCTGCCGAGCAGGCGGATGTTGTTGTGATCTGCGGTAAATTTGAAGCAGAACTTGCAGATATGGAAACCGAGGAAGAAAAAATTGAGTTTCTTTCTGAGCTTGGATTAAAAGAATCGGGTCTTGCCGTTCTTGCACGCGCTGCCTACCATCTTATGGGTTTACGTACCTTTTTTACCGCAGGAGAAGATGAATGCCGCGCGTGGACAATACACAGCGGGGACACAGCTCCAAAAGCAGCCGGTGTAATTCATACCGATTTTGAAAAGGGTTTTATTAAAGCAGAGGTTTATGCATTCGATGATCTTGTAAAGTACGGAACCGAGGCCGATATTAAGGCAGCCGGTAAATACCGTGTTGAAGGCAAAGAGTACATCATGCAGGATGGTGATGTAGTATTTTTTAAATTTAATGTGTAGTTTTTGATTGTAAAGCGTATAAAGTTACAGACCTTCGTCTATAAATAAGTATGAGAAGCATCTCATACTCATTGTGCGGAGGTTTTTTTATGCCTGAGAAAAAAAAGTATATCTGTCTAGTACCATGTATTTTTATTCTGATACTATGTTTCTCTCTTGCATGCAATTCCTGTTCAGGCAGTTTTTCATCATTAGAAGGCTTTGATGCAGTAAAAATAACCACATATAATATTCAAACTTTTTTTGATTCTATTACGGTTGGTACAGAGTACGATGATTATAAAGGATCAAAATCCTCTTGGTCGGAAGAGAAATATAAAGTTAGAATA
>JAKJFV010000336.1 GCA_022704725.1 Spirochaetota bacterium | reverse complement strand
CCAGTATTGCAAAAGAAGTTCAAGGCTCCGATTTATTATTCTGCGAAGGTATGTTTGATGAGCAGTATAAGGATCAAGCAGCAGAAAAAAAACATATGACCGCTATACAGGCTGCGACCATTGCACGGGATGCAAAGGTTAAACAGATGGCTATGATCCATTACAGTCCCCGTTACACCGACAATGAACTTAAACTGTTACTAACAGAGGCTCAAACTGTTTTCTCTAATACAGTTCTCTCCAGAGATAGAATGGTTTTTGATGTTCCTTATGAAGACTAGAGATTTTTTTTAATGAAGGTATTGCGTGATACAGCTTAATTCAGTTTCTAAAACATATAACAAAATAAAAGCAGTAACGGCTGTCTCATGCACTGTAAAAAAAGGAAGAATAACAGGCATACTTGGTGCGAACGGGGCAGGGAAGACCACTATTTTAAAAGCTGTCTGTGCTGTTCATTATCCCACAGAGGGAAGTATTCTGGTAGAAGGAATTTCTACAAAGGATAATCCGCTCGAGATAAAAAAAAGAACCGGTTATGTAAGTGAAACACCTCAGTTTTATCCGCAATTTACGGTTAAGGAGTTTCTTACCTTTGCCGCTCAGTATCATGGAGAAGACGTCCGTCAAATTGACTATGTCATTGATTTGTGTTCGTTACAGGATGAACTGAATAAAAAAATTGGAAAACTTTCAAAAGGCTACCGTCAGCGTCTTTCTTTTGCACAGGCTCTTATTCACAATCCTTCAGTCTTAGTACTTGATGAACCTACATCGGGTCTTGATCCAATTCAAATACATGAAATGCGAAAATTAATATTATCCCTGGAAAAAGATAAAACGATTCTCCTTTCTACACATCTCATGCAGGAAGCAGATGCAGTCTGCACGGATCTTTTAGTTCTTCACAGGGGTATGCTTGTGTATTCGGGTACGGTTAAAAATATATTGAGCTGTACCCATACAAGCACGCTGGATGATGCTTTTATTGCATTAACAAAAGAGACTTCCATATGAAGGTTAAATTCGGTCCGCTAGTAAAAAAAGAACTCTTTTCTCTTCTCATTTCTCCAGCCTCCTATGCAGCCCTGCTTCTTTTTTTTATAGGAAGCGCGGTTAATTTTTTTGTTGTTGAACAATTTTTTACACTCGAAAGCGGATCATCGGATTTGCGCTTTTTTTTCAGTATAATGCCCTACCTGTGCATTCTGGTTATTCCCTCGCTTACCATGAATCTATGGGCTGCAGAACATGATTTTATAGACAGCATACCCTATAGTTCTTTTCATATTAGCCTTGCAAAATTTCTCTCCTCTTCTCTTTTTTTTATTGTTGCATTGCTTCTGAGCCTGATAATTCCTTTGTGCGCTTCTTTTTTTGCAGACATTGATACAGCACAACTTGTAAGCGGTTTTCTTGTTATGGTTTTGTGCGGCCTGTGTTACACAGCCCTTGCTCTTTGTATATCGCTTATTTTTGAGCACCAAATTGCATCTTTTCTGGTTACAGCAGTAATTCTTTTTATAATTAATACAATTCATCTCATACCGCTGTATGTGCCGGTTTCTAAGTATAGTTCATCTATAATCCGGTTTATCTCTTTTGCATGGCATTTTGATGCTGCAGGAAAGGGTATTCTTGATTCCCGCGATATATTTTTTTACTTGATCTTAATTACAGTATTCGTAACAGTCACCGTTTTTATAAAGGAAAAAAGAAAGGGGAAAAACTATGCTCCCATTACTATTTTCTTAAGCATTTGTGCCTGCATTTTATTCTTTATTACAACCTCTCTGTATTATATCCGCATGGATACAACAAAAACAAAACTTTTTTCTGTTTCAAAAATAAGCGGACAATTACTAAACGATGCAGAAGAGAAAATTCAATTACGTTATTATGTTTCAGATGAACTTTCCCGTCTGTACCCGCAGGTACGGGATGTTAAAGATTTTTTACGCGCCCTTGCTTTAAAAAGCAGCAATGTATCGCTTGAAATTATTGATCCTGAAGATGAAAATATTGAACAGACGCTGTCTGCTTTGGGAGTACAAAGTCAGCAGATACAGACAGTGAAGGGTAATGAAACAAGTTTCATAACAGTGTACTCATCAATAGTTATTGAGTATCTTAATAATTTTGAGCTAATTCCATTTACACTGTCTGCCGAGTCACTTGAGTTCGATCTTGTCAGCAGAATTACCATTCTTTTACAGGGATATAGAAAAACAGTGTACCTTATAGAAGGTACTGAATTATCATTGGAAAAAGATTATTCCTATGTTATTCCCTGGCTTGAGGCTTCGGGCTATTCTGTATCAGCTGCAGAAGAATCGAATATACACT
>JAKJFV010000335.1:2120-2350 GCA_022704725.1 Spirochaetota bacterium | reverse complement strand
CATTCCATTGGAACGCAATACCTCATAATCGAATTTCCCGTTATGCATGATGAGTTTTACATCATCATTGTAAAAAAGACGCTCAAGCTCTTTTATTGCATCCTTTTTTGCTATGAGGGATCCGCTCATGAGAGAATCCTGTGTTACAAGCGGTATATAAAAGCCTGTTCCGCTTTGCATGGATAAAGAAAATCCTGCCAGCTGAGCGTTCATGGTGTCGAGGCTGTCGG
>JAKJFV010000335.1:0-2110 GCA_022704725.1 Spirochaetota bacterium | reverse complement strand
TTTTTCCGGCCGGGAAGAATCAAGGATGGAATCTATGAGTTCTTTTAATTCGCTAAGCTTTGTGATGCCCTTGTACACACCCTCATTTTTTTTAAGACTGATATTATCATCATCTTCCGGATAGCTGATATCAGTCTGGGATGTGAAAAGCGGTATTTCTGCCGCTTCTTTTTTTGTAACAACTCCTTCTACTCCGGCTTGTTTTGCAAGTTCGGGATCCCCTGAAAGTTTTGCATACTGTTTAGCAACAGCGGGAACCCCATAGCGGAAGAGGAGGCGGGCTGCGCTTGCATAATCAAGCGAAGCGGCGGAATAATCTTCAAGTTTTTGTGTTACCGGTACATCATACCTCAGGGCAATGAGCGATTTTGAAAAGAGCGCGCTTTCTTTTCCTTCCTGAATTTTTTTCCCCATTGCGCCTGATATTTCGTCTGCATGAGAAAGAATGCCGTCGAGGTTTCCATATTGTGTTAAAAGTTTAAGGGCAGATTTATCGCCTATACCGCTTATGCCGGGAACATTGTCCGAGCTGTCTCCGGTCAGCGAAAGGAGATCAAGCATTAATTCTGGACCGACGCCCCATTCTTCTTTGACACCGTTTCCGTCAACTTCCATCCATCCGCCGCCTTTATCCGGTTTAAGTATGGTTGTTGTGTTGTTAACCAGCTGCATGAGGTCTTTGTCGCCGCTTAAAATTTTACACGGCCTGTTTTCTTCGAGGCAGTGACGGCACAGGGTTGCAATAATGTCGTCTGCTTCAAAGCCGTCATTCCGTAATACAGGAATTCCCAGTGCTGTCAAAATTTCTTCAATAATAGGAACCTGTGCATGGAGGTCTTCCGGAGTTTTCTGCCGGGTTGCCTTGTATTCGCTGTACATGTCGTGGCGGAATGTTTTTACTCTCGAATCAAAGGCAGCCGCTGCGTATTGAATGTTATAGGTTTGTATAGCGGAAAAAAGGTTCCGGAAAAAGCCGAATACGGCAGAAACATTTTCACCCTGTTCGTTTACGAGAGGTCTATTGATAAATGCATAATACGACCTGTAAATAAGGCCGTATGAGTCTAAAATATAAATTGTCTTGTCTTTCATTACATCTCCACGTCTATTATAC
Source organism: Spirochaetota bacterium (assembly GCA_022704725.1). GTDB lineage: Bacteria > Spirochaetota > Spirochaetia > Treponematales > Treponemataceae > JAAZLA01. The sequence continues at coordinate 996 of JAKJFV010000335.1, read as the reverse complement.
TTGCAGTTGCCGAGTTTTGCGAGTAGACGCTGCGGGAATTCGCATAGGGGTTAAATTTAGGATTTTGAATACGTTTTATTTGATTTCTTACTTCTACTATTTTTGTTTTTAAAAGTTCTCTGTTCTTTTCGTTTTGTTTTAAAACTTCGTCTCTTAAATTTTGAAGATCTGCTTTTAACTCAGGAATGTGAGCATCTTCCCCCGGATGTGACTCCTTGTAAAGTTTTTCAAGGGGCAGTGTAACCTTATGAAGGGTGGAAATATTCGTTACAATCTGATGTTCAAGCTCGGCATGAGCCGCTATTACATCTTCATTTTCTTCTTCTATGCCTTGAGCCTGTTTTTCAAGAACGGTAAGGTACTCTTTGAATTTTGCCCGCTGCTCTTCAAGCATTTTTCTATAACGCTTTAGAATTGCAACGCGTTCTTCTATTTCTTCATTGGACAGATTTTCTTCCATAAGGCAATTCCTAGCCGCTTATGCTTATGGCTGGATTCATATCCGATGCACGGGTTGCAGTCATAGAGTCTGCCTGTACCCAAGCGGATCGCAATTCGTCCATTTTATCTCTTACAAAGGAGATTTTTTGCTTATTATGATGCATATTTGCTTCCATTAGTTCTTTATTAAAGAAAATATACAGCGATAGAAGATTTTGAGCCAGCTGACCGCCTTCATTCATGTTGAGGGAGACCATCAGCTCGGTTATTATTTCCTGAGTTTTTAGTATATGTGCATTAAGTTTATCTATATTGCTGGGTTCTACCTTGGTATCTTCTGTAAAACGTGAAACCGCCAACGAAAGCTGTTTTACGGCTTCGTCGTAAAGCATTACAATAAGTTTGCCCTGTGTTGCGGTTTTTACTCCTGTTTGTTTATATGCAGTAAATGCCTGAGTGTATGCCATAAAAAAAATCCTCCCATGTATTCTCTGTACAATTATCGGCTTAATGGAATTGTACATTAGTCAAAAAAAGGTTTAAAACGAAAAAATT
>JAKJFV010000334.1 GCA_022704725.1 Spirochaetota bacterium | reverse complement strand
GAATACACGCCCCTTTGGAATGCAGTTGCCAAGATGGAAGAATGTAATTCAAAGGTACTGCCTGTTGTCGACAAAAACGGCAAATACACTTCCCTCCTTCATTACAATGCCTTTGCACAAAATGTTCTTAAAATGCTTAACCCGGAAAAAGAAGCTGCTATTGCAACAAGCATACGGCTCATATCGGACACGCTCAGCGCCCAGCCCATAATTATGTACCACGAAGACGACATTTTTAAATGCGCCATCCTTGTTGCAGCATCACAGTATGATTCCTTTACCTCAATGTGCAATGTACACCTTCCGGAAAACCTTGTCGTCATTACAGGCGACCGCCGCGATGTTCAGGAATACTGCATAGATAAAAAAATCCGCTGCCTTGTTATTTCATCGGGCTTTGTCCTCGACAAGGAACTGAGGGCTAAGGCCGAAAAAAACGGTGTTTCTGTTCTTGTTAGTCCCTACGACACCTCTTCCACTGCAATGCTTATTGTCTATTCTACCCCTGTTTCTGCCATTGCAGATGCAGGCGTGCGCGCAGTAAAAGAAAGCGACCTTGTGCGGAGCATTAGACCGGTTCTTCAAAACTCTCCCAGCCGCTGTCTACCGGTAATTAACGAGGCCCAAAAACTCATAGGCATAATATCAGAAAGCGACCTTATTCAGGAAGCAAATATTGAAACCATAATGGTTGATCACAACGAAATAACCCAGGCAGTCGAAGGAATTGAAAACTATAAAATTCAGGAAGTCATTGATCATCACCGCCTTGGAAATTTAAGTACCCGCTATCCCATAACCTTTATTAATAAGCCGGTTGGAGCAACCTCTACACTTATAACTAATTTATTCCGCGAAAACCGTGTGTCTATTCCAAAGGAAATTGCGTCAATTTTGCTCTGCGGAATCCTGTCCGACACCTTAACCCTTCAGTCTTCAACAACAACCTACACCGACCGCGAAACTGCAGAGTATTTATCGAATATCACCAATCTTGATATTCAAACGCTCGGCAACGACATAGTGTCGGCGGCAAGCAGAATAGGCGGAAGGGCTGCAAATGAAGTGATTTATCAGGATATGAAAGAATATACCGAAGAAGGCTTGAGCTTTACCGTAAGCCAGATTGAAGTTGATAACCCCGAAGAACTTATTATAAGAAAGGATGAGTTTTTGTCGGAACTTGAAATTGAAAGACGTACAAGAAAAATACTTTTTTGCGCGCTCATGGTTACCGACATCACAAAGCTTACGAGCCTGCTCCTGCTTTCGGCTGACAGCAGCTTTGTTCAGGTTATCAGTTTTCCAAAGCAGGAAGACGGCGTCTATGTATTAAAAGACATCGTCTCCCGTAAAAAACAGCTCATACCGCTGCTCTCCGAACAAGTCGAAAAGCTTGCGCTGCAGTAGGATTATCTTTTTTCTATTTTAATTGAGCCCGATACGCTTTTTGTCTCAATAAAAACCTGACCGGTTTTATATACAATTACGCCCTTGTCGTTGCCGGAAAAACCCGTAAAGTCGTTCTTTATTGAACCCGACACTGAGCGGTAGTTATGGGAAAATCCCGGATGCTCAGGCATTGCTATACTAATAGAGCCGGATACTGTTTCGAATACACTGTCAAAAAGAATAGGTTTGTCGAGAGACATTTTTATACTGCCCGAGGTATTGTCCGAATAAATTTCAAGTACGGTTCCCTGTACATCAATTTTTCCGCTTTTTGAAGAAGCTAGAAGCTTTACCATGCTGCCTGAAATGTCGATTGAGCCCGATATTGATGAAACGTCGAGAACTTCGAGGCACTGTACGTCATTAAATTTTAGCGAACCGCTTATGGCCCCGGCCGTAATTACATGTGCACAAAGCTTGTCGGCGGTTATTGAACCGCTTACTGTTCTAATTATCCAGCCCTTGCCCTCCAGCAGTGCAAAAGAAGAAGGAACTCGAATTTCCACCTCACCCTGATACCCCACCGGAAGCCGTCCGTTCCGCTGTATAATAACAAGCCGTCCGCCTGCGCAGCTTACCTCCGGATCATAGGCAGAAGATTTATTTGTCTTAATTATAATCTCAATAGAATCTGTACCGCGTTCAACAATAGACAATGACTCTGAAACAAGCGAAATATCGATCTCTTTGACCGATGACATTGCAAAAGAAAAAGGCGAACCTGATTCGCCTGCAGCAGGAAGAACCATGAATAACAACACAAACAGCACCAAGGCTGATAATTTACCATATTTCATATAAATACCTCATATAGAAAAATCTTATAACTAGTATAACACCCTCTAAGCATTAGTATGATACTTTTATACAAGTTTTTTTGTTTTCCATGCACCCCGTGCAAA
>JAKJFV010000333.1 GCA_022704725.1 Spirochaetota bacterium | reverse complement strand
GTTTTCATTACAGGCATTCCCGGCCTTTATTAATAGTTAAAACCTATAACGGACACCTCCTCCGAATGTAAATGCAATACCAAGCGTGTTAAGTGCTGTCTTATTCAGAGGAATATCACCGCCCATTCCGAAATGAAATGGAAATGAAAAGTTTTTAAATAATACTACTTCTATTCCTATACCTGCTCCAACATGAAGCTTTGCCTGGAATTCTTTAACATAATTAAGATCATACATAACTGAATCGGGGGCTTCAACGGGTACCTCCTCCCATTCATAACTTTGCCCGCTATGCCCCAGCGATCCGAATAAATACAGACTTCCGCCAAGTAAATTAGAAAAATCATTACTATATACAGGAAAAAGAGCATCTGCCATTATTGAATAGAAGTATTGGTCTGTTTGATCATAAAAGCCTACCCCCTCGGCCTGAATACCGAATTTTGAAAACCATCTTTGATAATGAAGGCCTCCATAAGGCAGTCCCCCTCCGGTATAACCGGCGAAAACACCAAGTGCATTAGGATGGTCAGTTCGATCAGCCCATCCTGATGAAACACAGACTATTAAACCTATGCAAACAGCAAAAAAAAACTTTTTCATAGTAATTTCCTTGTTATAACAACTTACGCTACTCATTACCGGGCTGTTTATCCCAGTTTATTCCGATACAAACATGATGAAACTATGTCAACAGGATCAAGTATAGAGCCTGTATCTCACTGCAGTCAATTGGAAGATGCAGAAAAAACAGTAATAAGAAAAAAAGGAAAAATCAAGTAATTTAGAGAAACCGGTTTCCCTAAATTACTTGATTTTTCCTTCATCATAGGGTATTATACCTAGGTCTTACTGGTCTATGTAAAAACGAGTTGTCAATAGAACCTGACACTTGGATTTTACAAGGTTTGCGTTGCAAACTTTTTTAACTAACTGTACTTACTGCTGCAACTGCAGAGGTACTTTCTCTGAAGGGGATTATTATGCTGCATCCAAATTATTATGTAGAAAAAGCAAAACAAGATGCTGTTCTTGAGAGAAAAAATATAAAATCTCAAGACTATAATGGTGTTTATGACCGTTACGAGTATCCTGTATTAACACGGGAACACATACCTTTATCATGGAAATATGATCTGGACACAGCAACTAATCCTTTTTTCATGGAAAGACTGGGAGTTAATGCAGTTTTTAATTCCGGCGCAATAGAATTAAACGGTAAATTTTATCTTGTTGCCCGAATAGAAGGAAATGACAGAAAATCTTTCTTTGGGGTTGCTGAAAGCGATAATCCGATTGACGGCTTCAAATTTTTTGATTACCCCATCCTTCTCGATGATACCTGCAAAGAAGAGACAAATGTGTATGACATGCGGTTAACACAGCATGAAGACGGTTGGATTTATGGAGTGTTCTGCTCAGAAAGCAAAGATACCAAAAATAAGGATTTGTCATCTGCCGTGGCTGCTGCGGGTATAGTAAGAACAAAAGACTTAAAAAAATGGGAAAGGCTTCCAAACCTTAAAACACTGCGTTCACCACAGCAGAGAAACGTTGTAATTCACCCTGAATTTGTTAACGGCAAATACGCTTTTTATACAAGACCGATGGACGATTTTATTGATACAGGCTCAGGCGGCGGTATAGGCTTCGGGCTCTGTGCCGATATTACCAATCCTGTTGTTGATGAAGAAATTATTACAAGTGCCCGTAAATATCACACCATAACCGAGGCAAAAAACGGTGCTGGTGCTGTTCCGATTAAAACTCCCAGAGGATGGATACACATTGCTCATGGAGTTCGAAATACGGCAGCCGGTTTACGCTATGTTATTTACGCTTTTGCAACCGACCTTAAAGACCCGTCAAAAGTTATCGCTGAACCTTCCGGTATGATGATCGGCCCGCGCGGGTGGGAGCGGTGCGGAGATGTTTCCAATGTTGTTTTTACAAACGGCGCTATTGCACGCTCTAACGGGGACGTCTATATTTATTATGCTTCGAGCGACACCAGACTTCACGCTGCATCAACAACAATAGAAAAACTTATGGATTATGTATTTAATACCCCTAAAGATCCGCTGAGGTCTGTTGAATGTGTTGCACAGCGCTGTGACATGATCAAAAAAAATCTTGAAATTCTTTCAAAGGAAAAATAAGACAGCAGCAGCCCTTACGCATCAGCGTATCAGTAAAAGGACTAAAGGCAGCACCCTGAATGAAACAGAAAGGGAATGCAGGCTTTAGTCCTTTTTTTCTTTTCTTTTTTTTCAACATCTGATATGCTGTTTTCATGAGTATTAAAGAAAACAGATTTTTTAGTTTTGCAGTCATTTTTTTTGTGTATTGTTCAGCCTGCGCTGTCGGACTGGCAGTATTTATG
>JAKJFV010000332.1 GCA_022704725.1 Spirochaetota bacterium | reverse complement strand
TCTATACAGAACAGAAGGCGGAAGAAACAAGTACCCCCTATTTTGAAAATTTTGCCAAGGCAAAAACCCTTTTAAACCCGGACTTAACAGTCAATGCGGAAACCCTTGAAACACTTACCTATCCCAAAGAAAGTATTCCCTTATATAACTCTGTTACAGCAACCATCGATGATCAAATTCTCTCGCTCGGTGAAAAATCAAAACTCATTACCAAATCAAGCGAGCTGTCTAGTGATTTATACAGTACTGAACTTCAAGCGCGGAATACCGCCATACAAAATTTAATAACAGAGCTTTCACAAATTAAGGGGCTTAGTAATTCACATATAGCACTTGCTAATGAGCGGATTGTTTTATCGGAACGGGCAAAAAATGAGGCTGTACTCCGCTACAATCAAGCACTACAGGCACTGAACAGTGATAATTTTCAAACAGCCAGAGATAATCTGCAGCGTTCAAGAACAAAATACAATGAGTCTTTGTCTCTTCAGGAGTCTGAGGAATTAAGAGAGGAAAGCGACAAGCTGCTTTTTGATCTGGGAAATTTAATATCAAAATCTGAAAATGAAGTTATTGTTAGAGAAGTTAGACAGCTTAAGACAGAAGCAAAAAATGCTTATTATCAAGGCAACTTTGAACGTGCGGAAAACCTTTTAACACAGGCACAGTCCCGATGGGCTACAACGAATGTTGAGCCGGATACCGAAATTACCAACCTTTTGAGTCTTGTTGGAACAGCGCTTTCTATGAAAACAGGGCGAGTTATATCTACATCTGCACCTCTTTACCCCGAAATGAGTCAAATTCTAAGTTTGGCAAAACAGTATTTTGACCAAGGTAAAGAACTTATATCAAAAGGGGATCGGACACAGGGAATTGTAGTTTTAAATGAAGCAAAGCAAAAACTCCGCGAGCTTCAGCTGGTTTATCCTTTGAATCAGGAAGCGAGTTTATTAACCCTACGCATTGACCAGGTAATAGATCCTGATGCCTTTGATGCACTTTTTGAGCAAAAATTTACCGCTGCAAAAGCAGATTTCCGGTCGGCCGATAAAAGACAGACAGCCTATGCCGACCTTTTAGATCTGTATGCTATTAATCCCCGCTATGCCGGGCTCGGTGATTATATTTATCAGGTTGAAATTGAACTTGGTATAAAAATTAAACCGCCCGATCAAAAGGCTCTCTCGGATTCTGCACGGCTTACAAAAGAGGCATCTGCTGTAGTAAACTCATCCAGCAGAGATGAAATTGCTCTTAATGCAGCACTTGTAAAGCTAAATACAGCGCTGGAAAAAAACCCTGATAATGAAGAAGCTATGGTGCTAAAAGACAGAATTCAGACTATAATAGGCGGAAAGGCCTCGGTGGTTTTATCGTCAGAATCTGAAGCCTTGTATCAAAAAGCTGTTCAGGAACTGCAAAGAGGCAATACCCTTCAGGCGGCTGCTCTTGTGTCGCAGCTTCTGCAAAAAAAAGAAAACCAGAATTCGTCAAAAATTATTGATTTAAAGAAAAAGGTGGATTCCCTCCTGTGAGATGTACTAAAATTATTTTTTACAGCATGCTGCTATTTTTCCTCGCCGCTCTTACTCCTTTGTACGCATCGGACTTTTATTGGGAAAATCCAGTACCGGTGTCGCAGGGATATGCCTGTTTCCCGTCATCTGCAAAAAACTCAAGTACATTTGATGAAACATCTGTTGTTCTTTGGCAGGAAGCCGAAGACGGCAGAATATATCTTTCCAGCCAGATTCTATCGGTTCGGGGTACGGGCGGTGAATGGGTAACAAAAAACCGTTTTGCAGGGCCCTTTCCCTATTCCGGCGATATACCGCAAATAAGCTCGGCAGCAGTCAATAATAAGGGTACAGTTTCCTTTGCAGTTATTTCGCAGCCTAATACTATTTCTATTTTTACATCTGATTCTTCCTTGTCGTCTTTCCGGGAAATTAAACTCAATCAGTCCGGACGGCCTCTAATTGCTCCGCGCATTTACCGTACATCGGATGACCGTTTTATGCTGTTTGCTTCTCAGGGTGAAGAAGATTCTTTTTCCCTCATGGTCTCCTCTTCAAATGACGGCTTTATCTGGTCGCCCTTTACGGTATTTTCACCCTCTCAGGAAATAAGTAATCCCTTTATTCCTGTTCTGGCTCAGGTTCCCTTGGGAGATATTGTTATTTTTCAGGGATCATACAGCAGCGGATCCAGATTGTCATACCAATTATATGGAACGGTCTCAACCGACGGCGGAAAGACCTGGTCAAAAGCGGGCATTTTAACAGGAGAAAACACCCGATCAAGTTCTGAAACTCTGCAGGTTTTTACGAATTACTTAAATCAACGGCCCTCAATTCTGCAAAAAGATAATCGGGTCTTTATTGCGTGGGAAA
>JAKJFV010000331.1 GCA_022704725.1 Spirochaetota bacterium | reverse complement strand
TATATGAATTATAAACCTCTGCCTTTGATGCTTGCATCAGGCGCCATCTATACCGATTTACCGGCCTTTGTTATGTCAATAGTAAACTGTACTCCCGACTCTTTTTGGGCAGGAAGCAGGTCTGTAGACGCGGTTTTCTCTATAGAAAAAGCACTTGAACATGAAAAAGAAGGCACCCATATTATTGATCTGGGCGCTGAATCATCACGCCCGGGGAGTGAATACGTTTCTGCACAGGAAGAAATAGACAGGCTTGTTCCGGTTATTGAGGGAATTAGAAAGTATTCTTCTATTCCGATCTCGGTAGATACTAGAAAATCATCTGTTTTGCAAGCGGCTTTACATGCAGGAGCAGATATTTTAAACGATATTTCTGCTCTTGAAGATGATGATCAAATTGGCCCTGCAGCTGCTGCTGCGGGTATTCCTGTGATTCTTATGCACAAGAGAGGGAATCCCGGAAATATGCAGAAAAACACCGTTTATGCCGATGTTTTGGGTGAGGTTAAGTCCTATCTTACACAGCGCTGCCGGTATGCGCTTTCATGCGGTATTAAACCTGAAAAAATAATTCTTGACCCCGGCATTGGTTTTGGAAAAGACTTGCAGGCGAATGAAATACTGATACAGCATTGCGCCTCTTTTTCAAATGCTGCAGATCCTGAGCAGCCGAATCATGTGCTTATTGCTTTATCCAGGAAAACCTGCATAGGAGAAATAACCGGACGTTCTGTTGAACAGCGTCTTTCGGGGACTATTTGCGCTAATTTGCTTGCAGTGCAAAAAGGTGCTACTATAGTAAGGGTACATGATACAGCAGAAACAATAGATATGTTAAAAGTGCTGAGAGGACTTGGATGAACGCATTTGACAGGATTCTTATAGTTTATAATTTTACCCGCCCCTTTTTGGATGTTCTTATTCTGGCATTCATCCTCTATAAGGCCTACGGCATCATTGTAAAAACTCATGGTATGCAGATCATACGGGCTGTTATTATTACAGCCTTAGCCTATGCAGTGGCTCTGCTTCTTAATTTGTCCACAGTGTTGTGGCTTTTTGCAAAACTGGCACCCGGTCTGCTTATTGGCTTTGCCATTGTTTTTCAGCCGGAGCTTAGAAAAATATTTTTACGGCTTGGTCAGGGCGACTGGTTTAAGCTTGGAAACAGGACAAAACACACCTATGTCGACTCTGTTCTCATTGCTGCAGAGATGCTTTCTAATCAAAGAAGGGGAATGCTTGCTGTTTTTATCCGAAGCACGGGCTTAAAAGATATTATTGACACCGGTACCCGTATTCATGCCGATCTGTCTTCAAGTCTTCTCGTAACAATTTTCGGGAATGATACACCTCTTCACGATGGAGCAGTTCTTATACAAGGCGGTAAAATACTTGCCGCAGGCTGCTTTCTGCCTCTTTCAGAGCAGTACGATATTAAAAAAACATTCGGTACCCGTCATAGGGCAGCTCTTGGACTTTCAGAGGAAACTGATGCAATAGTTCTGGTAGTTTCGGAAGAGACCGGAGCAATTTCTTTAGCCTATGATTCAAAACTGTATTATGACTTAACCATCGATCAATTAACAAAGACTTTGGAACATCAGCTGGAAATTTCAGCTGATATAATAACTCAGGAGGACACTGCCGATGAAAACACCTCAAGTGATTAAAAAGTTCCTCGAAAATTGGCCGGTAAAAATTATCTGTCTTGTTTTAGCACTTTTTATATATGCATTTTATCAATTGAGCACCCTGGATTCTAAGACCTTGTCGCTCCCCTTACATGTTATTTCCGACGGATCCATGATTCAGTCAACCGCAATAACACATTATGTTAGAATATCAGTCAAAGGAAAAACAGAGGACCTAATTCAGATTAGTGAATCAGATTTTACGGTTTTCCTGGATCTTAATCACTACAGCGATGCAGGGGTTTTTGAAGTCCCTGTCTCTGTTATATTGTCTGAAAATGCAATTAAAATAAATCCCCTTGAGTTTTCCTGTTCTCCGGAGACAATATCTGTAAAACTGGAACCGCGTGTTACGGTATATGCACAAATTGAACCGCTTTTTACAGGATCTTTGGCTGAGGGCTATAAGATTGATTCAATTTCTCTTGTACCGGAGTTCATAGAAATATCGGGACCGGAATCTATGGTGCAAAAAACAGTGGTTCTTCAGACGAAGGAGATTCCTCTTGAAAAAAGAAATTATAGTTTTACAAAGACAGTCGAACTTATTCAAAAGAACAAATTTATTACGGTTGACGGCTCAGACGCTATAGAAGCTACTATTGCCGTATCGCCTATTATAATCCAAAAAACATTTACTTCATCCTTAGGGGTCTTTGCGGGCGTCCATGAAGGTTTAGAGGTTCGTTCTTTATTTCCTGAATACTCTGTTATTGTAAGCGGTGCAAAA
>JAKJFV010000330.1 GCA_022704725.1 Spirochaetota bacterium | reverse complement strand
ATACAACTGGCATCGCGAAACAGCAATAAAGTTTTTTTGAATAAACGAACCTATCTTCTTTCTGTAAGTACCGATATTACAGATATTGTATCAATTGGAGAAGGTACAATTACTTTACGAATTCCCAAACCGCCGGTATCGTCATCTCAAAGACATATTGAAGTTCCGGTCTCAAGTCCGGAACCAGCAATACCTGAATATATGGGTACTATTGTACATCAGTTTCCTGTAAAAAATGACACCACAGGAAAAATTTCTGTCAACCATTCTTTTGTAGTTCCGGTTTATGCTGTAGAAACGGTGATTAGTTCAAAGGATGTGGTTCCGTATTCAGAAAAAACTCTTGCCGTTTTTTCGCAGTTACTAAAAGAAACTGCTAAATCAATCACCAAAGGATCCGTCTACCAAAAAGCCCGCCAAATCTTTGACTACATTGTAGATAATTATACTGTTTTACAGGAAGTAAGCACCGGCGATGTTTCATTTCTGAGTGCTATAGAAACAAAAACAGCAGATGCATACGACCTGTCAATGCTTTATACAGCTTTATGCAGAGCATCGGGAATAATCTGTATACCGGTAAGCGGAGTGCTAATAGATGCAAATTTACAGGCAAAAAACCACTGGTGGTGTGAGTTTTATCTTGAAAACATAGGATGGATTCCGGTAGACCCTTCTTTGTCGGCAGGACTGCAATATGAACCATTTCACTCATCAGGAAAAACAGATTCCTCATATTATTTTGGAAATTTAGATTCTCAGCATGTAGCATTCTCGAGAGGATGGAATCAAATAAAACAGACAAATCTGGTGGGAAAAACAGTGTACAGACCTAAAACTTATGCACTGCAGTCCATCTGGGAAGAAACATCAACAGCGGTACAAAGCTACAGCTCTTTTTGGAGCAATGTATACGTAACGGGTGTATATTAACATATATTTTGGAGTAGAAAATGGTAAAAGTATTATCAGTCGGGGGTTCAATTGTAGTTCCCCGTGAACCTGACACAGATTTTTTAAAACAGTTTGCAAACATGATTCGTACATGGCTGGAGCAGGACAAAGAAAGAAAACTGATACTCGTAGTCGGAGGAGGCGGTCAGGCAAGAATTTATCAGAAAGCATATGCCGATATTGCAGAAAATACCGACAGCTCTCAGGCCGATTGGATCGGCATTATGGCAACCCGCCTGAACGCCCAATTATTAAAAGCAGTATTTGCAGATCTTTGTATTGAAGATGTTGTATACGATCCCACACAAGCAGCCGAATTTAAGGGAAAAATTCTTTTAGCAGCAGGATGGAAACCCGGTTTTTCAACAGACAATGATGCGGTTCTTCTTGCTAAAAAATTCAATGCTAAAACTGTCATAAATCTTTCAAATATTGAAAAAGTATATACAGATGATCCGAAAAAAAATCCGGATGCTAAACCGCTCGATGTTATCAGCTGGACAGACTTTAGAAAAATGGTCGGTGATGAGTGGTCGCCCGGTAAAAACACACCCTTTGATCCTATTGCAAGTAAAGAAGCCGAAAAAGAAGGCATAAGCGTTATCTGTGCTGGAGGAAAAAACATCGGCAACATACAATCTATTTTAGACGATAAAGATTTTGTTGGTACAAAAATCGGCTGAGAGTTAAACTCTCTTGGAATTATGGAATAAGATAAAAAATTGGTTTAAAAATACGAAAGCCTGATGAGTAAATCATGCAATTTGCTGCCGTATTGTTTATCTGATGCCCAGGTTCCTGCCAGCTCAAAAATGGTAGGAGCCTTTCCTCTTGGATTAACGTATTTGTATCTGGTATCAACAAGTTCATTTTTTAAGGAACCTGTACAGCCGTATGCATGAAGATGCTGAATGTGCGCCCGTACACCCAGCTGTTCAGTCTCAAACACAAGCCCCCTGTGAGTTTCACTCATTGCACCTAAACCGCAAAAATTATTCATATCTTCACTAACAAGTCCTCCAAACCGTAAAAATCCGGTTTCAAGACACATTTGAACAAAGGCAGCATCTGAATTTACGCCCTCTTCAAGCCCTTCGCTTACATAAAAATTAGCGAGGCGCAAAACCTTATGCTCATCTGCATCGGGATTAGAACTCATAAAAAAGGACACCAGCTCTTCGGGTGTTTTTATTCCTCTATCACATATAAAAATGGACAGTTCCTCAAAATCTTCTATGAGCGAAGATTCTTCAAATTCTGCAGCAAGTGATTCGGGCGGTTGTTCCTGATCACTTTGTGGAATTCGTGTTTGACAGGCCTGAAGGAGCAGCAGAATAAAAAGAATAAGTGCTGTTTTTCGCATGTATAAAATATATATGCTTTATTTTTATTTTTCAAGTTAAAAACAGCACTTATTCTTTTTATTCTGCTGCTCCTTCAGGCCTGAAGGAGCAGCAGAATAAAAAGAATAAG
>JAKJFV010000032.1:5295-10086 GCA_022704725.1 Spirochaetota bacterium | reverse complement strand
AATGAATCCCAACATAGATGATTTTCTTACAGAGGAGTTTTTCTGCGGTACTATATGCAGCGGTAAATCAGAGTTTGCAATTAATCAGGGAAGGTATCTTTTTATACAGGGTATTTTTTCTTCTCCGGAAACAGTAAAAGATGCAGCACAGGAACTCTACCTTGAATCTTTGTGGCAGGAACTTACATTTGCCGATGACACAGTCTATATGCGAAAGCTGGACGAGGACGGAAAAACAGTATTCCAGCTTTTTAGAAAAATTCAATAAAAAAAGAGCACCTCGAACGAAAGTGCTCTTGTCCCTTACTGCAGGGGGGCTGCTTCTATCATATAGCGTATGGAAGTTCCGTTTGCATCTGCAACTTTCTTTTCCACAAGAATAACAATATTTTTCCCCTTCTCATCGGTCCATACCTTTTCTATAGTGTAATCAATAATACCTTTTCGTTTATAATCGGGGGTGCCGATCACCTGCCGGCTCAAAACCTTATTTTGAGCATCTTTTTTCTCAAGAACTATGTAAAAAGATGATTTGGTATTCATTCCGCTTCCCTCTTTAAACATAATCCGCTGCAGAGAGTAAGAAACATCATCAGCTGATGTAACTTTCTCATAATCCTTAAAACTTATAATCTCATCGCTTTTTTTTGATTCATTTCCGCGAATATACATAACCTTATCTATTGAGACGTCATTAGCGGTATAATTACTTAAAACAGCCTTGTTTTTCTCGTAGAGCGCTTCAAATACTGCGGTACCGGATTTTCCGCTTGTCGCACTTGAAGGATTAGTCGAGAAAACCGCAGATTTTACATAGGTATTCGAAAGTATATCAACTGTAAAAATTTCTGCCCATGCCTGAAAGCTTTTATCTGCAACCCCGTACTGTGCAAAAACAAATTTTGTCCCGTCGCTCGAAAAACCAAGATCTTTGTACTCAGCAACATCTCCGGCAAAACAATATACTACAGCAGATAACACGAGCATCGCTAAAAGTAACAGCTTTTTCATAAAAACCCCTCATAATAACATTAAAATATGAATGTTTTTCCACTCACTATTTCTATATGTCTATGCTACTTATATCGGTTTTTTACGTTTTTCACTTTACATAAATTTCACTAAAGGCTATTCTGTTTCTATGACACTGAGATTACGAAATAGATTTTTACGTGTTTTTGTGGCAGGCACATCTTTAGCTGCCGCAGCCGTCCTTATTGCCTTTGTTTTCCTCTTTTTTACCGGGGGTCTATCCAGTCTGCGGACACTGCCGAGAGCTATAGACTTTTCCTTTAAATCGGCACTCTTTGAATATAATCTTTATGTGAGTATCGTGTCGCTCATTCTTTTAATGCTTTTTGTTCCTGCATCAGGTATATTTCTCATTTCAACCTTTGAAAAAACACAGTCTCCCGAAGTTATTTATTATGCAGGCTTTTTAGCAGGATGTTTTTTACAGACAATACGCCTAAGCATACCGCTGTTCGATTTATGGATCGGATACTCGTCATTTCTAGTATTTACCGCACGCGCTAATTTTGCAGGGCAGATTATCTGCGCCTTGTGTCTGTGGTTTGCCTCTTTTTTCTCGGATGAAGACAGTGTGCAGGAAGCCGACAGAAACCTCGCAATAGCCCTCGCAACAGCAGTTCTTTTTTCTCTCTTTATTCCGGTAAATCCTGCAACACTTAATTCGGCCTTTTTGCTTTCATCCGGGTATAAATTTCTTTTTGAACTGATATTCATAATTCTTTTTCTTGTAAGCTTTTTTGCATTCATTATCCGCGGTAAACAAAGAAATATGATTTCCTGTATGCGCATTGCAGTTCTTTTTCTCGTATTTTTTACAGGATATAGGATTCTTTCACTTTCCGACTCTCTATTCACGCTGATTACAGGCTCTGGTTTACTGTACACAGGATCATTTCTATTTTTGAATACCCTTCATAAGTATTATTTATGGAAGTAAGTTTCTTTGAATACCAATCAGCGTAAAAACTGAGCCAAAGATGCCAAAGCAATAGGAATTAAAAGATTATCAAAATCTTTAAGAGGCAGAACTTCTATAAGCATTCCTGCACAGGCTATAACAAGAGATAATTCTGAGTCTTGCGTAATAAAAAAAGTTGCTACAAAGATAGCGGCAAAACAGGTCACGCTTCCTGCTGCGGTTTTTCCATTTGTAAAAGGTATTGCGACCTTTCCGCACATTTTTCCGGCAAGACTTGCAAGTCCGTCGCCGAGGGCTAGAGCGCAGATTCCTATTGAGGCTGGAACGGGATCAAAAAAAAGCGCCGTAATTAAAACACCAGACGCAAGTGTAACCGGACCAAGAACAAATTTATTTTCATCGCGCTTTCTTGCAGCTGTCTGCGTAACTGTTGATATAATTGGAACAGTAATGCCGTTAATTCTCAAGAGCTCAGTTATGATGTAAAAAACCAGTATAAAAGATAAAGAAATAAGAACAGGGCGGTACGCTGCTTCAAGTAAAAGAGGCACAAATACTGTACACAAGTGAATGGATTTTCGAAATAATTCTTTTGCTATATCGTTTGCATAACGGCGTAACTGAATACCCGATGATTTTTCTGCTGTATAATGACACATCTATTGTTAGTTTACAGCCCTTTACCTCTAAAGTAAAGCGCCTTCTCCTTTTATTTTACTTAGCAACAAGGTGAATTTATTCTTTGATAAATGACTGTTCTAGCATTTTTTCGCCGTGAAGAACACGGGGAATTGCACTATAAATAGCCGGCTCAAACACACTTACCGGAGAAGTAAGGTACTTAATATTTTGGGCTGCGAGATTACTTCCTTCCAATCGTATCATAGTTTCCTGATTTCTAGTTAATGCATCCCATGCGCGCAGCGATTCAGATAACTGAACCATAGCTTTTGCATTAAGCGAGCTGTCCCCGGTTCTTTGCGACAGACGGGATAAGGTAACACCAAGATTATTGGAGGCCTTCATATATAAGTCCACCAGCTCGCCCTGATCGCTTCGTACCTGCGGTAAAAGAATACCAAGACGGCTTCTTTCAAGATCGAGCATATCAATTAAACGTTCATAATAACCTTGCGCGGCAAAATTGTCGCCCCTCATTGAAAGGGTATTACCCAGCGATAATAAAATATTGCGGTCATCATATTTATCGGACGCACTTTTAATGAAGGAGCCGAGCGCTTCCAGATAATTTTTATTTGTATATTGAATGTAGCCTATTCTATACCGTACCGAGGCTGTGTCGTACTTGTTTTCGACCGCCTTTTCATAATTTCTTCTTGCCTGAATAAGATCGCCTGAAATAAAGTAATCAATGTCGGCAATGTCGGCATAAAGTTTTCCTACATCCGGCACACTCGGAAGAGAACTTAATTGAGCCTCTTTTTCAAAGAGCATTATGCCCTGCCCGAGAGTTTCCTCAGATAAAATATACTCCTGCTCATCGGTATACAATTCTCCAAGCAGCCTGTAACTGTCTATATGTTTGTATATTCTCTTTTGCTTTCGTATTTTTGCCTCATCAAAACGGGTTATAGCTGTTTCCAACAGGGTTTTTGCCGCAGTTCTGCTGCCTGTTTCAAGGAAATAACGGGCAAAATTGTAGTGTGCTTCCGGAACACTCGGATCTGCTTCAATTGCATCTTCCAGAAGCAGCCTCACGTCTTCTATATAAGAGCGCAAATATTCATCTTTTGCAGGAAGATCTCCGTATAATTTATCTAACAGAAAGGCGCTTAACTCTACAAGATCGGAAGATTCAAGAGCCTTCTTTTTCGTGAGAAAATATGTTTTTAATGGAAGCACTTCTCTGAGGTTATCGGTGCGAATATAATAGCGTAAAAGCCGCTTTGTATATTCATCTGTATTTCCATATAAACCAATTAAATCCATGTATTGATTATAAGCGTCCGGAAAACGGGAGGAATCCCTTTCTGTTGCCCACTCTAAATACACATCTCCGAGAAGAAGCATTGCATCTTTATCGTTAATATGATGATCGAGTATTTTACGTTTTACAATTTCTTCTGCAAATTCATAGTTTGCAAGATCATATAATTCCATACGGGCATATTCCATACCCGCAGTTTTATCGTTATTAAAGCGGGCCAAAATACGCTCATACATTGTCCGGCTGCGGTCATACTGATACTTATCTCTATAAGCCCGTGCATAAGAAAAAAACCACTTTTTCTTCGGTTTATACGACACCGCCTCGGCAAACGTTAATTCAGCCTGCGGATACATACTTTCCTGAAGAAGCTCATAGCCTTCGTTATAAAGTTTTTCTGCCATCAAGGGCCGGTATATAAATTTATTCGTTAAAAAGATCAGTGTCCATATAACAGCTATTGAAACAACCGCTACAACAGCTGCGGGAATTATGCGGTTTTTTAATTGATATTCGATTGACTGCTTATAAGCTTCATACTGGCTTACAGATCTTCTTTCAAAATCTCTTGGAACGTCCACAGAAACATCCAAATACTTGGACATAAAGGACGCAACCTGCCGGGCTGTATTGCGCTGCAGAATTTTCTCAATTAAACCGAATACTGCATCATCGGTGAATTCATTTTTTACAATGACTTCTTCAATTGCCATTTTTAAATTCAAAGGGTACTCTTTTAAGTTTTCCTTAAAAGTTTTGTATTCCTGCTCTGTAAGAGATTCCCTTGTTTTACCCTGTGATTCAGCCTGCTTTTGAGAAATCTCTGCAGCAGGAGCAGAAAAATCATCTTGAAGATTAAAATCTGAAAACCCGGGAATGCTGTAATCATCGA
>JAKJFV010000032.1:0-5248 GCA_022704725.1 Spirochaetota bacterium | reverse complement strand
CACCGTCTGTTGTTTGAAAATCGTCAAGAGATGAAAGAGAAGAAGGGGATGGAAGATTATCAATATCAAAATTCTCAAGACTGTCAAGA
Source organism: Spirochaetota bacterium (assembly GCA_022704725.1). Lineage (GTDB taxonomy): Bacteria > Spirochaetota > Spirochaetia > Treponematales > Treponemataceae > JAAZLA01. Next base: position 5,159 of record JAKJFV010000032.1, on the reverse strand, counting down.
ATAGAATCTTTTTCCTGAACAGGTTCAGAATCTGTATTTGTGCTTTTAAACGGATTTTCTTCTGAAAATTCATTGTCCGCAGAAGGCGGCGGCATATCATCAAACTCTGATCCCCCAAGATCCATGGGGGGAAAGCCTTCAAAATCATCATTGCTTGAAGGTTCCGGAGTCTCAAAAGATGGGACATCCGGCATAGAAAAATCTGTTTCCGGCGGAGTACCGCCTGCAAAGGATCCCGGGTCAGACAACAGGTCTTCTGTTGAGTTAGGGGGTTCTGGAGAAAAAGCAGAAGGGGCATCCTGTTGAGGGACGAAATCTTCAATTTGAATACCGTCAAGATCAAAAGACTCATCCGATGAGGCTGTATTTAGAGGTTCTCCTGCAGGCCCAGAGAAAGCGTCCATCTGATTTGGAAGCGGAAAATCCTCTTCCAGTTCTTCCAAAGGAGAAAGCTCTTCTACATCTTCGAGAGAAGGAAGATCTTCATATTCTTCAGTTTTTTCTGAGTCCTCCGGTATTTCCGGTATCTCCGGCATTTCAAACGCTTCAGCCGCTTCCGGAATTTCAGCCGCTCCAAAGGCTTCAGGTGTTTCAGAAAAATCCGGCATCTCCGACGCCCCGGGCATACCAGAGGCATCAAACAAAGACGAAATATCGTCCGTTACCGGAGGCATAGAAAAATCATCAGCAGAAAGGTCAGCAGCGGTCTGTGCCGCACTTGAGGATTCATCTTCGAGGGTTTCAAGTTCAGATAGTATATTAAAATCGGCTTCATCGTTTTCAGATTCTACATCGGGTATAGAATCCGCATCGAGTATGGAGTCTGCATCAGAAGACGGAATTTCCCCGCTGTTCTCTTGAGGCGGAATAAGATCATCAAAATCGCCGAACGCATCCAAATCCGGTTCTACTTCGGGAAGGACAATATCATCCTGTACCAAACCGAGAAGTTTAGAAATATCCGGATCGTATTCCGGTTCAGGAAAAGCCGAATCAGCTGCAGATGATCCCGGTGCTGATTCAGAATTTGACTGTCCGCCTGGAACAACAGCTTCGGGCTGAAGAGAATTTCCTTCATCCTCCAGAGGCAGACCTAAAAGGAAGTCGTCGGAATCATCAATGTCCGGAACATCGCTTGGTATAGGTACCGTAACAAAGGGTTCTCCGCGTTCTGCGCGAATAGAGGATTCATTTCCTAATGCAGTAACATCCTGGCTGAATTGTTTCAGCTGTTTTAAACCGGGCATAGATTTTTAATTGTACCTCACAAAGTCTCTTGTAACAAGCGTTTTCTGCTTATTACTACTCTATAGCATAATCGGCAATTTTTCTTCACTATTTTAGAATAAAATCACACTGCCGGGGAAAAAATAACAGAATTTCAGCCTTAATTTTTTCGTATCTTATTCCGATACTAAAAGAGTGAAAAAGATAGTTATAGTTATGCTGGTTTTTTTAACAGCAGTTCCTTTTTTTGCACTGTCAGACGACAGCTACGATGTTCAAAACCTCATTGCCGGTATACAGCGTGCCGGTCCCCCTGTAGTAAAAGACGGGTATGTTATTTTTACCGCAGAAAAGATGCATCGTCATGTGGGTGTAGCCTTTAATTTTGAAAACTATAAAACGGTGCATTCCTTTGAAAGGCTTGTTTTTTATAACAGTGATTATGAAATCGTAGATTCCATCCTTTTTTATGTAGCCAAAGTACCGGAAAACACCAATACACTGGCTTACAGACTTGTAATTGACGGCTTATGGACTATTGATCCGCTCAATACAAACAGTTTTTTTGACTACTCAACAAATCTCAAATTTTCATACGTTACTATAGAAGAAAAAACTATTCAGGCTACGAAAAAAACAAATACAGGAAGTGTCCGTTTTGTCTATGAGGGTGAAAGCGGTCAAAAAATCCGCCTTGCCGGAAGTTTTACCAGCTGGGATCCCTATGTGTATGAACTACAGGAAACCTCCAGGGGATTTTACGAGCTTGAACTATATTTATCGCCGGGGACATATTATTACACCTACTATAAGGGACTCACCGCCTTCGTAGATGAACGCAATCCGGACAGGGCTTACACAAAAGAAGGAAAGGTTGCATCAGTATTGTCTGTGCAATGAGTCTCCTCTTTTTTTTCTTGTAAATTTTGAAAAGGTCTTATACAATGTTTTGTTGCAGTGAGTTGAGCCGCTTGAAAAAGTCTGTTAACTTTTGAAAGTGCCTAATTTAATAAATCTTCATATTTTTTAATCAGGAGTAATTATGGAAACGTTTGCAGAGGCAGTAGCGTCAATTAACGGCGCCGTAAATTCTGTTGTATGGGGCATCCCGATGCTTGTTCTAATTATTGGAACCGGTATTTTTATGACCATTAGAACAGGGTTTTTTCAAATTATCCGTACTAAAGAAGTCGGCGATAAGACCTTTTTTGCCATATTTAAAAAGAAATCTGTCCGTAAGACAAATGATAAAAAAGCAATCACCCAGTTTCAGGCCCTTTCTACAGCCCTTGCGGCAACTATTGGAACCGGGAATATAGCAGGAGTTGCAACTGCAATTTCCATCGGCGGTGCAGGCGCAGTTTTCTGGATGTGGGTTTCTGCATTCTTCGGTATGATGACTAATTACGCAGAAAACGTACTGGGTATTTTCTACCGGAGAAAGAATATAAAGGGCGAATGGACCGGCGGGGCTATGTACTACCTCCAGCACGGTCTAAAGAAAAATAAGGCGCTTTCTGTATTTGCAAAGCCTCTTGCAGTCCTTTTCTCGATTTTCTGCGTGCTTGCATCGTTCGGCATTGGAAACATGACACAGGTAAACTCTATTGCAAGCGCAATGCACGACTCATTCGGCATTAATACACTTGCTACAGGCATCATCATTGCAGTCCTTGTTGCTCTCGTAATTATTGGCGGTATTAAAAGAATCGGCAAAGTTACCGAGAAAATTGTTCCTTTTATGGCCTTTGCATATATACTTGGAGCTCTGTGCATTCTGTTAATCAACATAAAACATGTTCCTGTTGTATTCTTGCAGATATTTGAGGGCGCATTCGGATTTGATGCTGTTGCAGGAGGAATTTCCGGAACACTCATTAAAAAAGCAATTACCATGGGATTTAAACGCGGAGTTTTTTCAAACGAAGCAGGACTCGGATCTTCAGTTATGGTTCACTCAGCAAGCGATGTTAAGGAACCTGTTGTACAGGGTATGTGGGGTATCTTTGAAGTATTCTTCGACACAATTATTGTCTGCACACTCACCGCTTTCGCAGTTCTTTCTACCGGTGTAACAGATCTGGGCATTACCGGTGTTCCCCTTGTCAGTGCAGCCTTTTCTCACGGTTTTGGATCCTTTGCCGGAAAATTTGTTTCGCTCGCTGTTTTTCTATTTGCCTTTTCTACTGTTCTCGGATGGTCATTTTATGGTGAAAAAGCAATGGAATATCTATTCGGTACAAAATCAACTATATTTTACAAGATAATCTTCGTAGCCTTCATCGTCGTCGGTGCAACTATGAACCTTGCGCTGGCCTGGGATATTTCCGACACCTTAAACGGTTTAATGGCTATTCCAAACCTTATTGGTGTTCTTGCACTTTCCGGAACCGTTGTTGCAATTACAAAAAACTATACTAAACGCAAGATTAAAAAAACTGATGTTAATGAAGAACCCATGCTTTCTGCTTTTGAGGACATTCAGGCGGAACAGCTTGCAAAACTCCGTGAAGAAGAAATAGAAGAAGGAGAAGAAGCAACGGGAATCCCCGAGTCCGACGAGGAAACAGGAGAATAAGGGTTATACTCCTTTATACCTCCTCTACAAGAATAAAGGTCTGTTTCCAAGACGGAACAGACCTTTATTTATTTAAAAACCTCTTTTAAAAAAGCACTTGATTCTCTAAGCTGATCTTCCAAAAGCCAGGGAACGCCCATAAAAAACAAACCGGATCCGGTCATTCCGAAATCATCAGTGCCCGGCTTCAGTATGAGTTCGCTGCACAAATGAGGGGTATTTGATCTTTCACACATTTCTTCCAAAGAAGATTTCATTTTTAAAATTTCTGAACTCCGGTGATTTATAACCGGATACCACAGTATTTTAATACCCTCTGCCCACTTCTTATGAACAACTTCCAGAGAATGAACGGTATTCTCATAATCGCTGTCAACTTCATAACTTGGATCCATAATAAGAAGACCGCGGCGGGGATGAGGCGGACACAGAGCTCTACAGGCTTCATAGGCATCTCTAAAATGTATATGTATTCTGGGATCTTTACCGCCGCCTTCCATAGCTGCTCTTAATATGTTTATTTCTGTTGAATGAAGCTCTATTAAGGTAAGACAATCATTGTCCCTTAAAAAACTCCGTTCAATCTCGGGCGAACCGGGGTAACTGTTACTTTTTATATAAGGTGATATAAGCGATATATAACGGCCGAGCGCGGACGGGGGTAAATGTTCTTCACAATATGACAGAAGCCTCACAATACCGTCATTTGTTTCTCCTGTGAGCAGAGCCCTTTCATCATCAAGGGTATACAAGCCTGCTCCGGCATGCGTATCTAAAACCGAAAAAGATTTTTCTTTTTTACAAAGACTCTCAAGGCAAAGCATTAAACCAAGATGTTTGTGTACATCGGCAAAGTTTCCGGCATGAAAGGCATGTCTATAACTTAACATTTGAGCAGTATACCGGCTTTTACTGTTCGATGACAAGTCTGCTCTTTCTTGAAATAACCCGTTTTTAATGCTATTCTATATTTATGCTTTCATTCATAAAACGTTTATTTTCAAAAAGAACTATTGAAGAAGAAAAAGATTTTTCCGCAACAGTATACGAACAATGGACCGCAGACTTTTCCGATCCAAAAACCGCGCGTTTTATAGAAGAAGAAGGAGACGGATATTCATCGCGTTTGAACAAGGATCTTAGTCTCAATTTATACCGGAAGAACCTTTATGCATGGACAGTAAACCCGCGGTATCAGTATAGGAACCTTCAGATAGATGCGGTAATCGATTTTACGGCATGTAAAAAAATAATACCAGAAACCCGCTCTAAAGCAGATACTAAAGCCGGAATTTGTGCATTCGGTTTTTTGCTCCGTTATGTTGATGAGGCAAACCATCTTTCTATTCTGATA
>JAKJFV010000329.1 GCA_022704725.1 Spirochaetota bacterium | reverse complement strand
CAGGGTATATAAACGAAAAGCTGGATAACCTGCCGGATATAGGTACGGTATTAAAAGAAGAGCATACGAGCCTTACGGTTTTAGACATGACAGACCGCCGCGTTCTTCAGGTACTGCTAAGAAAGGAGACTGTATGATAAGCTTGAATTTTTTACTGCTTATTATTCTCCTCGCGGCTTCGAGTTTTTTCTCATCATCAGAAACTGCCTTAACATCAATTACCCGTATTATGCTTAAAAGGATTGTTAAAGAAAGACGAAAAGGCGCTAAACTTGTTAATCTGCTTAAGAATAAAATGGACAGCGTACTTACTATAATTCTCATAGGAAATAACTTTGTTAATACCCTCGCTTCCGCAACAGCCACGGCCCTGGCAATTTCCCTTTATGGTGAAAAAGGTGCAGGAATTGCCGCTGCAGTCATGACTATTGCAATTATTCTTTTTGGTGAAATTCTACCTAAAACCATTGCCTATAGAAAGCCTGTCGAAATTGCCTGTTTGACAGCACCTCTTCTTTACGTTTTTAGAATTATTATGAAGCCCTTTGAATGGCTGTTTTCCCATCTTCAAAAACTTATAAATAAGGCTGAAAAAGCAATATGGAAAACTTCATTACCCCTTATTACAGAAGACGAGTTAAAAACACTCATAGACTTAGGAGACTCGGAAGGAACACTGGAAAGCGGCGAAAAAGAAATGCTGCATAACATTTTCGAATTTTCAGATCTTAAAGTCCGCGATATAATGAAACACCGTTCTTTAATTCGAGGAATCCCCTCAAATGCAGATTATGATGCGGTAATTTCTGCTTTTAAATCATCCGGATACTCCAGACTCACTGTCCATGAAGAAAATCTTGACAACATTATTGGAATTGTTCATTTTAAAGATATTTTATTTAATAAGGCTAAGCTGTTTAATTTGAAAAACATTATACGTCCCGTTCCCTTTGTTCCGGAAACAAAGTCTGTTGTTTCACTGCTTGCACTTTTTAAGAAGGAAAAACAAAACTTCGCTGTTGTGGTCGATGAACACGGAAGCAACCACGGAATCATTACCATGAACGACATTCTTAAAGCTGTATTCGGACGTATAACCGATGAGTACAGCCTCATAGATGTGCCGGCAGAAGAAAGAATAAAAATACTCAGCCCCAATCAATTTCTTATACCAGGAGACCTTTACCTTAATGAAGTGAACCAAATTTTTACACTCCAGCTTCAATCAGAGGATTTTGACACCTTTGGAGGCTGGCTGTTAGAACAATTCGGGTATCTTCCTGCATCGGGCGAAAGCATCCAAAAAAACAAACTTATTTTTACCGTCGAAGAGCTTTCTCAAAGAAGAATCAGAAGCATCAGGCTTTCAATGTAATTCCATCATCTGCCGAAAACATACGACAAAGATGCCGTAAAACGTGCTTCAGAAAGAGATGTACCGCCCAAATAACCTGACTGCTCAAAAAAGGCATTTCCGCCTTCCTGCTTAGTGCCGGTAACACCTTTAATCAATGGAAGAAAAACACCTTCAACACCAACATTCATTGATAATGCTTTTGTAAAATTTAGAGCAGCTTTCACGCCGCCTTTAAAAGCGTAAAATGATTTCATGCTGTCAAGAAACTCGACTTTTCGTAAATGGTGAATATCCCAGCCCTTAGCAAAGCAAAACGGAGAAAAAGCCATTGATGCGGTAATAACAAACGGGCCGGGCGGCTGGATTCTCCAATCTGAACCTATCCAGACAAAAAGAAGATATTGTGTATAAGAAATAATCTGCCCGGTAAAGTTTTGAACCACGGGCACCGTATATAATCTATTAATTAAGTACCCGTCATATGACGAGGCTCCGGTTTCATTATACTGTACCCCGGTAAAGCAGTTGATAGTTACCTTTTCATCCTGAACAAAATCATAACCGGCTGCAATAAATACATCTAAAAGTCCGGTTATTACTGCGTCATGCGAAGAAAAAAGAGTCGGCTCAGGAGAATTTGTATAAAAATCTGAATCGGTCATTGTACCTGCAGCACCGGGGAAGCCGTATAAGGCAGTACAGGAAGAAGTAAAACCGTTTTTTGAATAAGCCACAGAGAATCCTGCCAGTAAAACACGGTCCAAACTCCATTGCAGATCACTAAGAAGCTTAACCCCGCTGAATTCTTCAAAGAATACATATTCTCCTATAGTGCTCTTCCGGTATTGAAAAACAGGTTCTACAGTTAGAGAAAATCCTTTATTGTCCTGTGCAGGTATATAAAAAACAATTACAGAGAAGATTATGAGCAAGAGTACTTTATTCTTCTTCACCATCTTCCTCATCTGTTCCATTCAGCGGATTGACTTTGAATAATTTTGAAAACTGTTTTCGTACAGATTCAAGATCTTTTTGATACGGTGCTGTAATAGAAACTCTTTCATCTGTTGCAGGATGATTA
>JAKJFV010000328.1 GCA_022704725.1 Spirochaetota bacterium | reverse complement strand
ATATGGGCAGAATGCGCAAATACTTCTGCAAAAGGGTATATGTACATAGAGCCCCAGATTTTTTTCATCACTGTAGTATAGAGGTTTTTTTGCCTCAATTTCGTCAATACCTTCAAACACAAAGGGTTTTACAGAACGTGTCAGCATTGTTCTGAGAGCCGATGTTAAAAACATAATACTTCCTTAAATATATTTTAAATACGTCTTGAGCATATCAAAGGCGATTCGCAGATTGCCGTTAAACATGAGTGTGTACTCGCCTACAAAAAGGTAGCCGCATTGTTCGCAAAGCCCTTTCTCCTCAATGCATCTTCCGCAGGTATACACCTTGCCGTTTTCCACCACCACACACTGATAGCACGGCGTCGGGAATTTATTCGCGGCAATGTACGGGAGGGCAGACTTTAAGTTAAAAATTGGAAAGCCTTCATCAATAAGACGGGCAATAGTTTTTACGGCCTCATCTTTTTGTTCTCTCGTGAGCATTAAGTTCTCTGTACCGGCATAAGGCGTGTGCAGATTAAACGAAACAGCCCGAATATTTTTTTCATCCCGTGCTATTGTCGTAACGGTTTCTATATCATCTATGTTGATATTATTTATAGCCATATACAGGCAGATATTATTTGATGAAGCTCTGCGGATATTCTGCATTATAAGGTCGTGAGTGTCGCCTCTAATGGCATTGTGTTTTTCCCTGCCGCCGTCCATGCTTAGTAGAATGAGATTCGCTTCGGGCAGATCGAGGGTAAAAGTGCCATTGGTTACAACAACAACATCCAGGAATCCCATGTTTTTTGCTTCTATGACGAGGCTACGCAGGGTTTTATCCCCGTCTTTCCACATGAAGGTTTCGCCGCCGCAAAAAAAGAGAATTCTCACGCCCATCTTGTAAAGCATGACCATTTCTTCTTTGATTTTTTCGTAGGGATGAATGATTCCTGTAATATTATTTACGGCACAATGTTTGCAGGAAAGGTTGCACTTGTCTGTTACGATTATTGTGCCGAGAATCGGCTTCCTTTGTTTAAAAACCATTGTCTTTAATGCAAAGTTAAAAAAATAAAAAAAACTTGATATTTTCATGATAAATAAAAAAAGCTCCCCTCTTATAGTTACACAGAAGGGAGCTTTTGTCAAAGGCGGAAAGATCCCGCCCTCATACCATAATTATTCTACAATAACCTTTTCCATCTTCCAAATATCTCTCACGTAATCTTCTATTGTCCGGTCGGAAGAAAACTTTCCAGAACGGGCTATGTTGAGCAATGCTTTTTTTGCCCATTCTTTTTGATTCGTGTACCTTTTCCTGAGCGTCGACATATGCATCAAAGTCTGCAAGGACATAGTACACGTCGGGTCTTTGTCCTTCAACACCGTACACTAAAGAATCATGAAGTTCCTTAAACAGCTGATGCGACGGATCATAGGTGCCGTCTACAAGCTGGTTTACAACCTTTGCAAGCTCAGGATTTCGATCAAGGTACTTTTGAGGGAAATAGGAATGCTCTTTTTCAATCTTATGAATCTCATCTGCAGTTAAACCGAAAATAAAAGCATTTTCTTCTCCTGCTTCCTCTACAATTTCAATATTTGCACCGTCGAGGGTTCCGAGTGTTAAAGCACCGTTAATCATAAATTTCATGTTGCCGGTTCCGCTTGCTTCTTTTCCTGCTGTCGAAATCTGTTCGGAAACATCGGATGCCGGAAAAAGTTTTTCCGCCAAACTTACCCGGTAATTTTCAACAAAGATTACCCGGAGTTTTCCTCTCACACGGCGGTCGTTATTTATCCGCTCTGCTACAGTGTTTATAAGTTTAATAATAGATTTTGCTCTGCGGTAGCCGGATGCAGCCTTCGCACCAAAAATGTAGGTACGCGCAGGGGGATTAAAATCGCTGTCTTCAAGAAGCCTGTTGTATAAATACATTATGTGAAGCACATTCAAAAGCTGTCTCTTATACTCATGGAGACGCTTTACCTGCACATCAAATATTGAGTGCGGATCTAAAAATTCATTTTGAGTAACTTTTAAATACTCTGCAAGATTTTCCTTATTTTTCTGTTTTATGGAAATTAGCTCTGTAAGACTTGCGTCATCGTCTGCAAATTTTTCCAGACCTTTGAGTTTTGCAAGATCCTTTTCCCATCCGTGACCAATGCGTTTTGTAATAAAGTCTGATAACAGCGGGTTTGCACTTAAAAGCCATCGTCTCTGCGTTACACCGTTCGTCTTATTATTAAATTTTGCAGGATAAAAATCTGCCCAGTCTTTTAATTCCTGTGTTTTCAAGAGCTCCGTATGCAGAGCTGCAACACCGTTAACACTAAAGCAGGCATGAATCGCAAGATGAGCCATATGAATCATGCCGTTTGAAATAATAGACATTCTGTTTTGTTTTTCGTAATCGCTAGGATAGGCTTCGCGAAGCTCTATAT
>JAKJFV010000327.1 GCA_022704725.1 Spirochaetota bacterium | reverse complement strand
CTTGTTTTTCATCTACAACAGTTCCGCGAACCTTACCATCAAGAGTAATTTCTTCGCTGTCAATATTAAGGATTATTTCTTGTGCTCTAAATACATCGTCTTCACGGACAATTTTAGGGTTTCCAGTAAGTGTCACTATTTGATTTCCCTTGTTATATACCGCAATGGAGCTAGTACAAACACTGTCCTTGCTTTTTAACTCAACGCCAATCTGCATTACGGCAATTTCAGTATCTTGATTATATTCAATAATTTGAGCACGGGCTTTTACTTCGTTATCAATATCATCAATAAAAACATCGCCTTCAAGTATTGCAATTTTTGTTTCTCTGTCAAATCTCATTGTTTCGCAGGTAAAATCAAAGTTAGAAGATATATTTTTTCCCTTAATACCGCCTCGTGCAATAATAATACGAAAATCTTTTCCCGTCATTTCAACTTCATCGGCAGAAAATTCTATGTCATCGGTTTTTATATAAGCATCTCCGCTGAGTGAGGTGTATTCATTCTTTTCGCTGGTGTTTCCTTTCATGGTGTTTGCTTTAAAGGTAATAACTTCTGCGTGTAGATGAGCTTGTAAAAGGGTCAATAATAATACTGTACTTATGCTTTTAATATACTTCATTTATTCGCTCTTTCCCGTAATAATCGTTCCTTCAATCCTATTATACACAGTATATGCTTTGCTAACACCGCTTGCTGCAAGACCGTATCCGGTCATAGTTAAAACAGTATCGCTTTCTTTTTCCGGATGTGCATATGCAGGGTCTTGGTTTTTAAGTCCGGCTATTATTGTTATGGCTTCGTCTTTGGCGTTAGTAAGCTGTTCCGTTTGATTGTTCCACCGTAGTGTTGTACTTTCAATTTGAAGATCTTGTTCGTATGACCTTACTCTTACCTGTTCGCTTAATATATACATATCATTGTCATTATCTGCCGACAATAAACCGCAGGTTCCCTCTACCGCTATTTTTCCCTCATCGTTGTATACTGTAAATCTTACACCCTTTGCAAACACAGCATCCATATCGCGGTATTGTTCCATTTGAACAGCTTGAATTTCGCTGTCTTTTTTTCCCGATTTTATTTTTATCATGTGAACGGCATTAAAAATAAATTCCGGCGCCCATGAATCGTCTTCTTTAAGTTGTCCGTAGTCTAGCGAACAGCCGATGAGAAAAAAAATTACAATTGCAAGCAGGTAAAATCTTTGTTTCATTGTTTTTTTAAGGCACTTTTTAAAAATGCAGTAAATAAAGGATGGGGTTGTGTCGGTTTTGAAACAAATTCAGGATGATACTGTACACCTATTCCCCAAGGATGATCTTTCCATTCAAAAGCCTCTGCCTGGTCCCCTCCCGTTGAGATTGCGCTGATAATTAAACCTTTTTGTTCCAATTCTTCTGCATATTTCATATCAAAAGCATATTTTGAACGGTGGCGCTCTTCTATGCTCTGAGCCTTATATACAGCTTCGAGCTTTGAACTCTTTTTAATTGTAATCGGCATACTCCCGAGTCTCATAACTCCCGCAGCGGCAAATCCCGCCTGTTCTTCCGGAAGACTGATAAGCGGATAGCTTGTATTTTGTATGAATTCGGTAGAGTCTGCATCCTGCCATTTTAAGAGTGTGCGGGCTGTTTCTATTGCCATGATCTGCATGCCTAAATCTATTCCCAAATAGGGAATGTTGTTTTCCCGGGCATATTTTACAGAAGCAAGAAGACCTAAAAATCCGCGCTGCCCGTAGTTGCCGGGAATCATTATTGCATCAACATCTTTGAAAAAGGATGAAGGATTATTAGAGCTTTCTATGGTTTCTGCATCAATTTTCTTAATAATGAGTTCTGCATTACATCCTGTAACTGCAGCGTGGAATAAAGATTCCCTTACAGACTTATAACAGTCATCAAGGTAATTCTTTTGTCCCAGCATACCAACGGTAATAGATGCTTTTGGATTATTAAGGCGTTTTAAGAAATTTGTCCATGAGCTTATATCAGTTTTATGATCCGAAAGCCCCAGTTTTTCCATAATCTTGGCATCAAGCCCTTGCTCATGAAACAATACCGGAAGCTCATAAATCGTTTTTTCAACATCGATAGAGGTAAATACGCAATCCTGTCCTACATTGCAGAAAAGCGCAATTTTTTTACGCAGATCTTCATCGAGAGACACTTCGCTCCGGCATAATAGAATATCAGGCTGAATTCCAATTTCCTGCATATTTTTAACTGAATGCTGGGTCGGCTTTGTTTTTAATTCTCCGCCGGAGACCATGGGAACGAGGGTCAGGTGCATGGAAAGGGCATTTGTCCTGCCCATTTCGCGTATGAGCTGCCGGGAAGCTTCCAAAAAAGGTATGGATTCAATGTCTCCGACAGTTCCTCCAATTTCTACGATGACTACATCTGCATTGGATTTCGCACCTACATTTAAAATTC
>JAKJFV010000326.1:563-2449 GCA_022704725.1 Spirochaetota bacterium | reverse complement strand
CTTCTGTTTCGGGAACGCGCTGTACGCGGTGTACACCGCCTTCGTACCGCATGCTTCCGTACACGTATTTACCGCTAATTGAAAAAGATATTTCTTTGTATCCGCCTACCTCAGTTTCACTGGAGTTCATTACTTCGTACTTCCAGCCCTTCATTTCGCAGTAGCGGGTATACATTCTAAAAAGGTCCGCAGCAAAAAGGGATGACTCATCTCCTCCTGCACCACCTCTAATTTCCATGATGATGTTTTTTTCTTCCAGGGGATCCGGCGGAATAAGAAGCATTTTTATCTTCTCTTCCATAGCAGGTAGTTCTTCTTCCAAACCTCTTAGCTCATCACGGGCCATTTCCTTCATGTCATGGTCTTCTTCTTCCGTAATAAGATGTTTCGCGTCTTCTATACCGCTAAGAATAGTTTTATATTGCTCATACGCCTCCATAACATTGGTCAGGTAGGAGTGTTCGCGCATGATTTCTTTGTATTTTTTCTGGTCTTTTATAAGCTCGGCATTTTGAATGAGAGAGGTAACTTCCTCGAATCGCCGGGCCATTTGTTCTAATCGTTTAAGCATAACTCATATTTTATCAAAAAAATTGATAAATAACAATGCACAAAATATCAGCCTTTAGCGAGTTTCACCATCGAATTAATTCGTTCTTTCCATAAGTCAACCAGATCCGCCGGCTCGACAGGCCGTGAAAGAGGACCGAATGAGAGAATTTTAGATAGCACTTCGGTATAGTCCGCGACAGGAAAGGATAAATCGGTGTAATCTACCACAGTTTTACCCTGTTTTTCTGCACCAGTTTTTTTGATCTGCCCGGGATGCCAAATTTGACTTTCAATGATTCTTTGTGCCGCCTCATAAAAGCGGATTGTGACTTTTGTAAGTTTTTTACCTTTAAAAATACCAAAGGGACTTGCAATAAAGCCTTCGAGTTCCTCTTTGTATGTCTTATATTGTTTTGAAGGGTAGTCCTGTGTGTGTTTTTCGAACGCAGTACTTGAAGATTCCACAGCATTAATTCTTGACAAATTAAACGTTTTTAATGCTTTACTTCCGCGGTCCCAGCAGATGATGTACCATGAGCCGCTGTAATTTATCATGTGTTCAGGATCAACAAGTCTCTGCGTTTCCTCATTTTTTAAATTTGTATAGCGAATATTCACTGCCTTTTTGTCGCGCATAGCTATGCATATATCCATAAAATAGTTTTGATTTAAAAATTCGGCCTGCGGCATCTGGTATGAAATTTTCGAACAGACGCTTCTAAAATCTCCGGGAACATCGGACTCAATTGTGGAAAGAATACTGTCCGAATAAACTGGAATGTAGTGTCCGTTTTCTGTTAGTGACTTCATAACAATATAAAAAAAGGTCAGTTTTTGATCGGCAAACGCAAGATCTTTGAACGGCTTACTATAGAGGTATCCTTTTTTTTCTGTATCGTAAATAAGCGGGGCGGAAAACCTGTCGCGCAGATACTCGATGTCTCTTTTGATCTGCCGGGTTGAAACCTCAAAATGAGCCGCTGTTTCTGCAGTTGTTACCTTACCCTTTGATTGTATGGTTCTGTCTATGAATAAAATTCTCTCTGTCTGACTCATACTCTCTCCTCTTTATTCCATTTATTAAGTATATAGAATATTCCCTTATCCTGAATTTTAAGACTTGTTCTGCATTCAGGGCATGAAAACCTTCCGTCATCAGACAGGGTGTGTTCAACACAGCCTATGCAGTAAACCCTGCCGCAGATAGGGCAATTTCCAGCAGGAAGATCTGAAGGCGGCTGGGCTGTCAATCGCATTGTGTCTATAGATCCAAGCGCCAGCGGGACAAGCCAGCTCCTCGAGCAAAGAGCACAGTGAATCTCTCTGCTTGTTTT
>JAKJFV010000326.1:0-553 GCA_022704725.1 Spirochaetota bacterium | reverse complement strand
CGGACTTTTCAAGGGATGTAAGTTCTGCAATTATTTCTTTTGCAGGCTCTATTTTATTCGAGTTCAAATACAGGTGGGCAAGATTAATAAGCAGTGTGCAGTAATCAAACACGGAATTTCTGTAATCATCCAGTCCCTGGCGGAGAGTAATTTCCGCCCGGGAAGGCTCTCCTTTTTTTACAGCAATTGAAGCAATAATTTCATAGAGTTTAACCGGAGCATTAGTGTCAAATACAGCGCTTGCGAGGCTGTCTGCCTCGTTTACGCGGTCCATAATCACAGATTAGTGAAACATCTTTCGGCGAGAGCGCCAGAGCTTTTTTATAACGCAATTGCGCTTCTTCGAAGCGTCCTGCTTCGGTGTAAAAGTTTGCACATAAATGAAGCGCGTCTGTCCGGTATGAAAGACCATTTCCTGAATGATAACTTACTGCATCGAGTATGCTTAAGACGTCGTCAAGTTTTCCTTTTTCTTTCATAAGTTTCGCATAGAGGTTTAATACATTTAGTTCTTCATTCAGTACCGATAACGATGCATACACTGCTTCAAATG
>JAKJFV010000325.1 GCA_022704725.1 Spirochaetota bacterium | reverse complement strand
GACGCCAAAGCAAAACCTGCAGCAAAAGCAAAGGCTCCTGCTAAGGCAAAACCCGCTGCAAAAGCAAAAGCTCCTGCTAAGGCAAAGACTGACAACAAGGTAAAATAAGGCATCGCAGGATGTAGCTTATATTTCCAAAAAAACTGCCGGATCATTACCGGCAGTTTTTTTATATACACCATGCATGAATAAAGAAGCTGTTTTTTCTAGTCAGCTCATCATTTATTTGCTATACTTTAAGTACAGGAGATTATGATGAAATTATATACAAAACAGGACTTAGTTGTTTCTTCTTTTTCTTCAGCCCTTATAGTACTTCTTGCGGCACTCGGATTCTGGCTTTATTCAGTTAAACCGCCTGTGAATCCGCAGGATCAGACAGGCGATACCGCCGGAACGGCTGCTGCGGTACAGAAAGAGGATTTAATAGATTTCAAAACATCTCCAGCCTCACAGTTTTTAGCCGACACCTTTTCACAATATACAATAGACGAACAGCAGAACATTTCCGTATACGAAAAACTGAATGAAGCAGTTGTAAATATTAACACGCAGGTTATGACCTACAGCTGGTTTTCACAACCCTATCCAACTGAAGGAAGCGCAGGATCAGGATCAATTATTGATACCCGGGGGTATGTTGTAACGAACCGTCATGTTATTGATGGAGCATTTAAAATATATGTTTCTCTATCCGACGGCACGCAGTATGAAGGAACACTTGTTGGATCCGATGATCAGACCGACATAGCAGTTGTGAAGTTTACCCCCCCTGCCGGCATGCAGTTAAAAACAATCAGTTTTGCAGATTCCACTAATCTGAAAGTCGGGCAAAAGGTTATTGCAATAGGGAACCCCTTCGGCTTTGACCGGACCATGACAACCGGTATTATTTCAAGTCTCGGACGTCCTATTCAAATTGATACAAACGCAATTGTTAAAGATATGATTCAAACCGATACAGCCATAAACCCCGGAAACTCGGGAGGACCCCTCCTTGATTCACAGGGAAGAATGATCGGTATAAATACCATGATTTATTCAACATCGGGAAGCTCAGCCGGGGTCGGCTTTGCAGTCCCTGTAAATACTGCAAAGCGTATAGTTTCTGATCTTATTCAATACGGATTTGTAAACAGAGGCTCCATTGATGCGGTTTTTGTTGAACTTAACAGCACCCTTGCTAATTATGCAGGATTACCCATCAGTCAGGGGCTCCTTGTTTCTGAAATTTCTAAAAACGGCAATGCGGACAAGGCAGGAATAAAGGCCGGCAGCGAAGCTGTGCGTTATAACCGTCTGTCATCGGTTTTCTATATAGGAGGAGACGTTATAACCGAGGTTAACGGATCAAAGATCAACTCTCTTCTTGACTTAAATTCACTTCTTGAAAATTCAAAACCGAATGAAAAGGTACAGGTAACAGTCCAGCGGGGCCGTCAGTCGATTACCCTTCCTGTAACACTGTCGCAAAAAGGAAAATAAGATGAGACCTTTAAAAGTTGTTTCCCCCTTTGAACCTTCGGGAGACCAGCCGCAGGCAATTCAAAAACTTACCGAAGGCTTTTTACGGGGAGACAAGTATCAGACCTTAAAAGGTGTAACCGGCTCGGGTAAAACCTTTACCATGGCAAAAATCATTGAAAACATTCAAAAACCGACTCTCATTATCAGCCATAATAAAACACTCGCAGCACAGCTGTACCGCGAATTTAAAAGCTTTTTTCCCGACAATGCAGTTGAGTATTTTGTATCATACTACGATTACTATCAGCCGGAAGCCTATGTTCCCTCGCGCGACTTATACATAGAAAAAGATGCCTCCATAAATGCGGAAATTGACCGCTTAAGACTTGGAGCAACCTACAGTCTCATGGAACGCCGCGATGTTATAGTCATTGCAACAGTTTCATGCATATACGGTCTTGGTATGCCCGAAATGTACCGCGACATGAGAATACACATAGAAAAAGGCGAAGCGCTCAACCCCAGCCGTTTTGCTCATCAACTGATATCGCTTCAATATGAACGCAGCGATATTCTGGAGCGTGGAAAATTCCGCATACGGGGCGATGTTCTCGAAGTATATCCAGCCTACATGAGCGAAGCGTACAGAATTGAACTTGACTGGGAAGAAGTAAAAAGAATCAGACGCTACGATCCCATAACGGGCGATGCTTCTGAAGAACTTGATGAAACAACAATATACCCCGCTAAACACTTCGTTGTTCCCCATGATATGCTTTTAAATGCTACCGACAAAATCCGCGAAGAACTCAAAAATCAGTATGATTTTTTTATGAGTACCGGGAAAATTATTGAAGCAGACCGCATTAAAACAAGAACAACCTATGATCTGGAGATGCTTACAGAGATGGGGTACTGTCCGGGTATAGAAAACTATTCAGGTCCAATTGCCGGCCGTGAATCGGGAAAAGCGCCTGCAACACTGCTGCATTACTTTCCAAA
>JAKJFV010000324.1 GCA_022704725.1 Spirochaetota bacterium | reverse complement strand
ATCATAAAACTGTCTATGGTAAAAAGTATGGAAGGGTAGAGTATTATAACCGCCTCGCTTTCAAAGGGATTTCCTTCGATTTCAATTAAACTGAATGCACTTAGTTTTTTTAGAATTTCCTTGAGCCGTGTTTTTTTTAATTCAAGAGAAGTTACCGCCTTGAACTTTTGAAGAAAGTCGAAAATAAGAATTGAAGGAAACTGAGAAAGAGAAATTTCATTTCGTTTTTCTTCGTACATAATTCGAATGATTATTAACGCACAGGTTTCATCACGGCTTAAGCGAATTCTCATATCCGCACCCGATCTAATTGCAATGACTCCCAGAGCCTCATCTTTCTTTAAGTCAATATCAGCATAGCTGAACCATGATTCCAGTAAGTCAAAATTCCTGACAGCAAAGGTATAGAGGCGATCATTGTTTTTATATCCTCTAATAATGAATGAAGAAGATAACAGGGTTTTTATACATGACTTAAAAATATCAGTTTCAGAGTCAGTCAGCATGTCTATTTTTTCAAGCTCAATTTTATTTTTCACGTGTTCTCCTAAAAGCTATGTCGGGAATATCATAGTGTAAAAAATGTACTCTGTCCGCGCTTTTTTGTTCGAGGATAAAAGGGAACTTACGGGAGTCAGACTCAGAATACAATACTGCATACAGATACTTAATAAACGACTGAGTGTCGGTAATAATATCAGATGGAAGAAGAACTTCTTTATGCATGCCGAAAGAATTAAGCCACTGTTCAATTTTTGAAGGACTGAGCTGTTTATCTAAACGAGCCTTGATTTTTTTATGCTCCTCTTCAAGTTCTGCATCTGAAAAAACTGAAGCGCGCTCATACACAATTTCATGCTGCTCTTTGTTCCACCGTTTGTACCGTGAATCGGGCGAAAATGTTTTTACCCCGTATATGCTGTGCTTGAATCGGGATTTAAGATGGGGCCGTGCTATCAGTTCTTTAATAATCTGATACAATCTTCCGGTGATTGTCGAGTTAGGCTCAAGCTTAGCCTTAATGCGTTCAATACTTGCCTTCGAGTAAAGCATATTACGCCTGTCAATTTCTTCTAGAAGAGGATCAACCGCTTTAAGCGTGTCTCTAATTTCCTCTAAAAAAGTTTTAAGCTTGTCTTTCGATTCTTCTGCTGTAAAAGTCCCAAGCCGGGAAAACTTTACCGCACTCGATTCAAGCCATTGGCTGTCGGTTATAAGCTCTCCAATACGTTTAAGAATTTTTGGCCTGTAGCGCGACAAATTATCTGAAGTCTTTAATCTCTTGTATGCTCCGTCTAAAATTTCTTTAGCATACTGATTAAAGTGCAGCTCCAATAGACCGCTTATGCTGGTCTCGTTTTCGGTTACAATTTCATAATATGCATGAATATTTTGTGAAAGAACTTTTAGAGAATCGATGAGGGACATCGTTTGAGAATGAGCATTAAGGACTGTATAATGGCCGTTATCGACTGCAGCATCACTGCATAAAAGAGAATATATAGAAACTATGTGGCTCTCATATTCAGTTTTTAAACCTTCTTCCACTTTTGCAAGGGACTCAAAAAAAGGTTTTGCAGAAGAGCTCATGTTAATAATCCGGGAATAGTCGCTCAGTACTTCTTCCTTCATCCATCCGCACTTAATAAATACTCGAAGATACTTGGAAGCCGCTGCTCTCACAGGATCTATCGACGTCTGAGCGGCTCCGCTTTCCTCTTCGTCCTCTCTTTCTGCCTGTTCGGCTTCTTCTTCTGCGTTCGATTCTATATCCTGCATATCTATCAAAACGGCAGCAGAGTTTTTATCAGCTGATACGAGTTCTGTATTGTCATCATCGCTTATAAAACTTGATTCATGAAGCGCAATGTAGTCCATAAAGCGCGCCATTAGAACAGGCCTTTCAATCCCGTGAGAAGATTCCTGAAAAAGCCGGTAAAATACAATAAGGAGGGCCGCATAGTGTTCCTTTTTTGGGCTTGCAAGAGGCGAGAAAAAGTTTTCTGGAAGGGTTTCAAATACTCCTTTTGTACTCATCATAGTGAGTATAAAGGCTATAACCTTCTTTTGCAAGAAAGCGGGGTAAGAAAAAGCTTCTTGGCAATGAGTATAGTATCCGCAGATGACGCAGATTATTGGGTAGAGCTGAAGAAGGAGGAAGAATTTGAACCACGGACAACACGGACTGCTTTGCAGACACGGATGACTCGGATGTTAGGGTAGAGCTGAAGAAGAGGAAGAATTTAAACCACAGATGAGCCGCAAGCCGTGAGCTGCTAGCCAGCGACGCAGCGATACTTACAGTTGTACCCCATACATTCCGAAGTAATGATAGCGGCGATACTATTCCCTTAACTCTATATTTTTCAGAATAAGCTTAGCAAGAAAACAGGAAGAGTTATCTGTGATGATATGTTGTTTGTAAGGGTTGGCAGATGGAAAAAGAGTGAAGTATCATATAAGAGTCTGCAGGTT
>JAKJFV010000323.1 GCA_022704725.1 Spirochaetota bacterium | reverse complement strand
CAGAGGGATTTCTTGCAGTTGACGCAATACTGAATATAATGCTCAATGTAACAAACGGACTTGTTGTTTACCCTGAAATTGTAAGAAGAAGAATAATGGCAGAGCTTCCGTTTATGGCAACCGAAAACATAATGATGGACGCTGTAAAGAAAGGCGGAAATCGTCAGGAACTTCACGAAAAGATAAGAGAGTATTCAATGATAGCCGGCGAACAGGTAAAGGTTTATGGAAAGGAAAACAATTTGTGTGAGCTAATACTTGCCGACCCGATGTTCAAGATAAACAAGACAGAGCTTGATGCAATACTTAAACCGGAGAGCTTTACAGGAAGAAGTGAACAGCAGGTAGAAGAATTTGTTGCAGAGTGCATAAATCCGATACTTGATGCGAATAAAGAGCTTCTTGGCGAAAGCTATGAGATGAAGAATTAATAAGTAACAGTCGAAGTATTGATAAAGCAGAATGAGGACGGATTTTATCCGTCCTTTGCTGTAATGGAATGTGGTAAATACTGTATTAAAATATCGAGGTGAAACAGATGAATGGAATAATAGATGTAGGCGGCGGAATGCGAGGGGCGTATACGGCAGGGATATATGATTATCTTACGGAAAAAGGAATATATGCAGATTATTGTCTTGGGATATCAGCAGGAAGTGCGAATATGAGCAATTATATAAGCGGACAGCGTGGACGCAATATGCTGTCGTATACAAAATATTCGCTGAGAAAAGAATATATGAGCTTACGAAATTTCATACACAGTGGTTCGTATATAAATATGGATTACATATATTCGCAGCTTAGTAATAGTGGAGCTGAAAATCCATTTGATTATGCGGCATTCAGGTCAAGGCATACGGATTTTATAGTCGGAGCAACGGACGCAGAGACAGGTCAGGCGTATTATTTTCCGAAATCGAGTATGCAGCTGGACAATTACGATGTACTTAAAGCATCGTGTTCATTGCCCGGAATTTGCAAGCCGTATTATATAGATGGAAAAGCGTATTATGATGGAGGAATATCAGAGCCGATACCGTACAGAAAAGCGTTTGAGGACGGTTGTGACCGACTTCTGATACTGCTGACCAGACCGTCTGCATATAGAAGACCACCGCTAAAGCACGCAGGAGTAATGAAAAGAGCGTTGAGAAGCTTTCCGCAGACGTATAAGGCACTTTGCAAACGAGCTGAGAAGTACAACAAAGCACTTGATGAGCTTGAAAGAATGCCTGAGAGCGTGCTTATCTGTGCTCCTAAGGATATAGAGGGAATGAGTACGCTTCGCAACAATGTTCCGGCAATGGAAAGGCTTTACAGAATGGGATATGCTGACGCACCGAAAGCGGCAGAGTTTTTGATAAAAGATTAAGAAAGAAAACAGTAGTGCAAGACTTTTTACAGTGTCGCTTTAGAGGTATCCTTAAGTCTGAGAATAAGAACTGAACCTGCAAAGGAATGCCTCCCTGAAGAGAAGTATCAGGGAGGCAAAAATTATCTTTTGAGAGTAGTGGCAGTAACTTCAGTAGTGACCTTTACATCGGTTGTAACTTTTTTGGATTTAAGGTCATCACCGGCTTCGTCGACAGTATCCTTAGCACCGTTTATAACGTCCTTGGCGGCATCACCTGCACCGTCGATTATGTCCTCACCGGCAGATTCAACGCCATCAATGATGCCACCCTTGTCTTCGTTTTCGTAGACTTTTTCGGTGACAACTTTTTCTGTTGTAGAAACGGATGAGCCTTTATCGGAGTTGTTTTTCTTGTCGTTATTTTTACCGCATCCTGTAAAAAGAACGCAGGCAGAAAGAGCGACACAGCAGTATGCAATAAGCTTTTTCATATAATAAAAATCCTTTCAGTTTCTATTGCGGACAAGTTTTCCACAATGTAAAAATATTATTTACAGTCGAAGTTGAAATATCCTTGACAGAATTCAACATTAAAAGAGGAAAAAAAATCCGTAAAAAGCGAAACTTTCCACAGTTTCCACAGAGTTTTCAACATATTCTCAGTGAATGATTCAACAGTGGTTTCAACAGTGTGTGGAAAACTTTTAAACCCATTCAACCCAGACAGGTAAAAGCAGGGAAAAAACGGCGATAGTCAAAATGTACATAGAGCTAAAAAATGTCGGAAAACAGGGAAAATCTATGAAGTTTTATAAAGGCTGACGAATGGGAAATAAAATTGGAAAGTAAAAAATGTCGAAAAACGGGGAAAATAAAAAGTTGAAAAAAGTTGAAAATAATGAATATATTGTGAATAAATGATAAAGAGGGAAGTTGTTTGTTGAAAAAGCGAAATGGTAAAAAAATATAAAAGTGCTTGACAAAATGAGTGAAGTATGCTACACTATCTGTAATATCACTTATAGTACAGTTAATGCGGAGGAAAAATGATAGCAGGTGCAAAAATTTTTGCATCGGGAAAGAGGTGAAATATGTTTACAATTGATTTGATGAGCAGAA
>JAKJFV010000322.1 GCA_022704725.1 Spirochaetota bacterium | reverse complement strand
GAACTTACAAAACAGGAAAGCGGAATCAGGAATTTAAACAGCACAGCCGATTCTCTCTACCCGTTTAATCCGCTTTTTTTTCCTATTACCATACTTCCGGTTCAGCCTTCATCAAAAAAAGAAATAGCATCTGTACTGGATCCTATAAAGGAAAAACTTCAAAACACCCGTGTTGAGCCCTTTATTGAACATCTTTTTATCAAGGATAATTGGCTCTATGCAGGTCTTGTGCATCCCTGTTTCACACAAGAAGGGGCAGGTGTTTCCATCGCAAAGTTTCCTTCATTTAAAACACAGCTTGGAATTCCTCTTGCTTTTTCAAAAGAAACTATTCCGCCTTCTTTGAATATTGAACAGGCAGGAATTAAAAAATTGCGGGTATTCACCTTGAGTATACTGAGTTTTTCATGGAATGAAGAAAACGCATATAGTTTTTCATGGGGAGAAATAGGCAGTACATGGGTAAAAATAGAAAAATGATGCCGCAGCGTCCTTATTCAGCAACAGCGTAGCATCTTCGGTAAGCGCTTGGAGTTAAGCCGGTACACTTTTTAAAAACACGCGAAAAATGAAACTGGTTTTCGAAACCAAGATCTTCAGAAATTTGAGCAATCGAACGCTGTGTCGATATTAGCACAGCAGACGCCTCTTGAGCTTTGAGACGTATAAAAAACTGATACGGCGTCATCTTCATCTCTTCTTTAAAAATACGGATAAAATGTTCCGTAGAAAGACCGGTTTTATACGCAATATCTTCAATTTGACAGTTTTTCCGGACATTGGCATTCATAAGCGCTATGGATTTTTTTATATACGGCTGAGCGCTTGGTGTTTTTTGAGAGCTCATCATATTTGTAATAGATCCCGGCGTATACCAGCGGTATAAATAACTTGCAAGTAAATGATCCGCAGAGATTCTCAAACCTGCCTGGTCCGAAAGCGACAGGCGAAGCAGTTCTTCAAAAGCAAATCTCGTCATTGCATCAATGGCTGTACTCTGCTTTCTTGTTTCAAGTGTTTCTATCAATAATTGATATATTGAGGCATCTCTTTGTTCATCAAGACTGAACAGAACAGCATAGTACGTTATAGGTTTTGTTACCTGCTGGGGAACAATTGAATGAGACTCGTGAGGGCCGGATAAAAACAAAGAATTTGAACGTATTGAAAACTGAGCCTTATTAGACAAAAACGAACCTTCACCCTCAATGAAATAATGAACTTCAAATTCATTGCCCGCATGAGAATGGTATCGTCCATGATAAGCCAGCCGCTCGCCTTCTGCCAGCCGGTAGACAAAAACTGTATCCAAAATCTTCATACTTTAAGTATAACAAAGTTTATCAATTTTGGATATATATTATCAATTCTTTGTATAGATATATCAGTCTTCGATGGTAAAATGTATGCTGGTTTGATTTGATAAGACAGGAGGATGTAATGAATCTTACAGCTGGTATAGATCTGGGAACTCAAAGTATTAAGGTAATTCTATATGATTATGAAAACAAAACAATCGCGGCAAAAAGCTCATGCCCGCTGGAATTAATTTCTGCAAATGACGGTACCCGTGAACAAAAAACACAGTGGTACGATGAGGCAATGCTCAAGTGTTTTAAAGCGCTCGACCCTGCACTTCTCTCTCAGGTAAAAGCAGCAGGCGTCTCCGGTCAGCAGCACGGCTTTGTTCCCCTCGATGCACAGGGAAAGGCTTTATACAATATTAAACTTTGGAACGATACTTCCACTGTAGAAGAATGTGCTATTTTAACAAAGGCTCTCGGAGGAGAGGCAGAAGTTATTAAAGAAGTTAATAATGCAATGCTGCCCGGTTTTACCGCGCCGAAAGTTTTGTGGTTAAAAAGACATAAACCTGAACTCTTTGCAAAGCTCCATTATATTATGCTTCCTCACGATTATGTAAATTATGTATTAACAGGCGAATATGTAAACGAAGCCGGCGATGCTTCAGGTACTGCATTGTACAATCCGGTGTTATCCTGCTGGTCAAAAAAAGTCTGCGATGCAATAGATCCGTCTCTATATACCAAAATGGCGCCTCTTGTGAAGTCGCATGAAAAAGCCGGAATCATCAGTTCAGAGGCTGCCGAAAAATTCGGACTTCCCGCAGGTATTCCTGTATCTTCCGGCGGCGGAGACAATATGATGGGTGCAATCGGTACCGGTACCGTTGAAGACGGATTTTTAACCATGAGTCTTGGAACATCGGGTACAATATACGGATTCTCTGCAAAACCCATAGCAGATCCTGCGAACGGTCTTTCCGGTTTCTGTGCTTCTTCAGGCGGATACCTCCCTCTTTTATGCACTATGAACTGTACTGTTGCTACCGAGCAGATTCGATCCTTATTCGGCCTTGATGTTAAAGATCTCGATACCCTGGCCTCTCAGTCTGTACCCGGTTCAAACGGAGTTGTTGTACTTCCCTTCTTTAACGGTGAAAGAACACCAAACCTTCC